>JAZQHN010000335.1:0-6752 GCA_045540615.1 Clostridia bacterium | reverse complement strand
AGCGGTCTTAGGAAGACAACATGTTTCCCCAACTCCTTGGCTCACAGAACGACATGGCTACGATCCGACTTAGTAACAAACCTACGGCAGTCGGAAGTAAAATGGCAAGAGCAGTCCATTTCATACTTTTTGTTTCTTTGTAAATGGTTTGACAAGTAGTACCGCATGGAAAATGGAACAAACATAAAATTAAGGTGCTGATGGCTGTTTGTATGGTCCATCCGTTACTGATTAATAAATCTTTCAATTGAGATAAGGATTCATATTCTACCATTTTCCCTGTGGAAAGATAACTCATAAGCATAATAGGGATGACAATTTCGTTAGCGGGAAATCCCAATAAAAACGAGATTAGAATCACACCGTCAATTCCAAATAAGGAGGCAAATGGCGTTAGAAAATCAATACAATGCTGCAATAAACTGATTTGCTGAAAGGTTGTATTTGCCAAAAACCATGTTATTGCGCCTGCAGGAACGGCAATTAAAACCGCACGGCCTAATACGAATAAGGTGCGGTCAAGGACAGAGCGTACAATCACCTGACCGAATTGAGGCTTTCGATAGGGTGGAAGCTCCAAAATAAATGAGGAGGGCACTCCTGCTAAAAAAGTAGAGGACAAAAATCGTGATATTAGCAATGTCATAACGATTCCTGCCAAAATTGAAACGGTCAAAATGAAAGAAGAAAGAAATGAAGAATTTCCTGAAGTGAACATGAAAATCAAAGCTACTAAGGTTGGAAACTTTCCGTTACAGGGCACGAAACTGTTTGTTAAAATTGCAATTAATCGCTCCCGTGGTGAATCGATGATCCGACATCCTGTTACACCGCATGCGTTACATCCAAAACCCATACACATGGTTAGCGCTTGCTTTCCGTGTGCTTTGGCTTTACAAAAGAGATGATCAAGATTAAACGCAATCCGAGGCAGATAACCAAAATCTTCCAATAATGTAAATAACGGAAAAAAGATTGCCATAGGCGGAAGCATGACAGAGGTAACCCATGCAAGGGTACGAAAAACACCGTCAACTAACAAATTTTGCAAGAATGATGGTAAAAATTGAAGTATGGTATTTAATGGCTGTTCCAAACTGAATAAAACAGAAGATAACCAGGCAGAAGGATAATTTGCCCCTTTCATGGTAATCCATAAAATAATTGATAACAGTAAAATCATAACAGGAATACCGGTTTTCTTGGATGTGAAAATTTGATCCAGTTTTCTGTCAAATTCATATCGTTTATTTGGTTGAACCGAAACACATTGTTTATAAATATCTTCTGCTTGATGAATTGATTCGTCAATCATTTTTTCTTGGCATTGGGGATATATGGGCAGGTGAGAGTAATCGATGTTGGTATGTTTCGATAATTGTTTACGGAAATTTGGTTCTCCTCCCAAGACTCTGAGTGCTGTAGCAGGATGGGGAAATGTATCGGGAAGGGAAACAATGCTTGCCAATTTTTTGGTTTCTTCGTCATATGTAAGGGATTGAGGGGGAGAGGGATGAAGGGAAGCTTTTTCAATTTCACGACACAGTCGTTCTAAGCCTTTTTTACTTCTTGCACAGGTGCCGACTACCGGGATGTTCAGTAATAATGAAAGCTTTTTTAAATTGACAAAAATTCCTTTTTTCTTAGCCTCATCCATTAAATTGACACAAAGTACAAGTCCACTAACCATTTCTCTTACCTGAAGTACAAAATGAAGATTTCGTTCCAGACATGTAGCATCTGCTACAAGAACGGTAACATCTGCTTTCCCAAAGCATAGAAAATCTCTTGCAATTTCTTCTTCTATTGAATTCGGGGAAAGGGAATAGGTTCCCGGTATGTCAATCAGTAAATAATTATTTTTTCTGTATTGATACCGTCCTTCGGCATTACTCACGGTTTTTCCGGACCAATTTCCCGTATGCTGTTTCATTCCGGTCAGTTGATTGAATACAGTTGATTTTCCCACGTTGGGATTTCCTCCTAATGCAACAACGATTTCCTTTTTCTGTTCAGTCATGGCAGCCTCCTAATACAATTCTATTTTTTCTGCATCTATTTTTCGGAGCGCAATTACCGTTCCACGAATCATATAAGCGGTAGGATCTCCTCCCGGAGCGGTTTGTAAACGGATAATAGGTGTATTTTGAATCATGCCAAAATCAAGTAATCTTTGGCGTATATTTCCTGTTAAATGAATAGAAGAAATGTTTGCTGTTTTTCCTTGTTCCAGTTCAGTTAAATTCATTATGTTTCCTCCTTGCCGGATGTCGTCTATGATACTATATGCAGATAAGAAAATTTATGTGAATCTTAACATTATTTTAACACAAAACATTGTTGACTAAATTTTCGATTTATAATATACTATTATTGGTGAAATATGTCGAAGGAATGTGATCATTATGAGTATGAAATTAGGAATTGACATAGGCTCAACCACTTTAAAAGCAGTGGTTTTGGATGCTCAGAACAGAATTGTTTATCAAAGCTACGAACGACATCTATCCAATATCCGTCAGGTCTTGGACGACAAAATGAAAGAACTGGGGAGTTTTCTTCGGGGAGAAACGGTTAAGGCAGCAGTAACGGGTTCTGCAGCACTTGGAATCAGTAACCAAAGTGGAATTGCTTTTTTTCAGGAAGTATTTGCTACCGCAGAAGGAGTAAAACGATTTTATCCCAAAACAGATGTTGTTATTGAACTTGGCGGCGAGGACGCAAAAATCATCTTTTTGCAAGGAACTCCGGAAGAACGAATGAACAGTACATGTGCCGGTGGTACGGGAGCATTTATTGACCAAATGGCGACTCTTTTGGATGTAACTCCGGACAAGATGAACGAGCTTGCATTGAACCATAATACCATTTATCCCATCGCATCTCGTTGCGGTGTATTTGCCAAGACAGATATTCAAGCTCTTTTAAATCAGGGGGCATCAAAAGAAGATGTTTCTGCCAGTATTTTTCAAGCAGTAGTCAGCCAAACAATATCAGGACTTGCTCAGGGAAGACCCATTCGTGGTAACGTATTATTTTTAGGTGGTCCTTTAGCTTTTTTGACAGCACTTCGGGAGCGTTTTACCGATACCTTAAAGCTTGACGAAAGCTCTGCCATATTTCCGCAAAATGCAGAACATTTTGTTGCACTGTCCTGTGCCTTTTGTGCAGAAAAAACATTGGGAGAATATACGTATGATCAATTGGTGCATATGTTTTCCGGGTTGCGGTTTGATACAGGACAATCCTGCGGGTTGAAACCTTTGTTTGAATCAGAATTAGAGTATCAGAAATTTCGGGAACGCCATGATAATGAAAGGGTAAAACAGCAGAATATTTCTGAATATGAAGGAAATGCTTATTTGGGGATTGATGCAGGAAGTACGACCACAAAAATTGTATTAATTGGGGAAGATCAAAGCATTTTATATTCCAAATATTGTTCTAATTTAGGAAATCCCTTACCCATTGTTAAGCAGACAATTCAGGAAATTTACCATCTTTGCGGAACTCGAATTAAAATAGCACATTCTGCCGCTACGGGATATGGAGAAGAGCTGATGAAAAATGCTTTCGGAATTGATTGCGGAGTGGTAGAAACGGTTGCACATTATACTGCGGCTAAAGCATTTGAGTCGGATGTGGATTTTATTATTGATATCGGAGGACAGGATATGAAATGCTTCCATATCAAGGATAATGCCATTGGCAGTGTGATGCTCAATGAGGCATGTTCTTCCGGTTGCGGTTCTTTTTTGGAGAGCTTTGCAAAAGCGTTAGGATATAATATGAAAGAATTTGTAGAAATGGCGTTGTTTGCTCCCCATCCTGTGGATTTGGGTACCAGATGTACCGTGTTTATGAATTCTTCTGTAAAACAAGCTCAAAAAAACGGAGTATTAATTGAAAATATAGCAGCAGGTTTAGCTGTCAGCATAGTGAAAAATGCAATTTATAAAGTAATTCGTGCAACAAATGCTGATCAATTAGGAAAGCATATTGTTGTTCAGGGTGGAACTTTTTTAAACGATGCGGTATTGAGGAGCTTTGAGCAATTGCTTGGACGAAATGTAATCCGTCCTGATATTGCAGGCTTGATGGGGGCATACGGAGCAGCTTTGTACGCACAAAAAAAGGGAAAAGGCTCAAGTGAAATTTTAACAGAAGAACAGCTGCAGAGTTTTTCTCATCAATCAAAATCGATTCTCTGCCAAGGCTGTACCAATCACTGTCGTTTGACGGTAAATACGTTTGATAACGGTCGGAAATTTATTTCGGGAAACCGTTGTGAACGACCTGTCAGAGGCGAGCAACATGAAATGCCCAATATGTATGAATGGAAACGTCAACAATTATTGGACATTAAGAAAAAAGCAGAAGAAAAAAAGGGAAGCCGAGGAACTATTGGTATTCCTATGGTATTGAACTTTTATGAGAATTTGGCTTTTTGGGCCACATTTTTTACAGAATTGGATTTTAATGTAAAAATTTCTGAATTTTCTTCCAGACAAATTCACAGTTTAGGAGAACATACCATTTCTTCTGATACTGTTTGTTATCCGGCAAAGCTGGTTCATGGGGCAATATTCCGCTTAAAGCAAATGGGTGTAGATGAAGTGTTTTATCCTTGCATGAGTTACAATTTTGATGAGGGGCAGACGGATAATCATTACAATTGTCCTGTAGTTGCATATTATCCGGAGGTAATTCAGGTGAATCTCGCTTCGTTAAATGAGATTCCTATGAAATATCCTTATTTGGATTTGAATGAGAGAAAAACGGTAAAAAAGCGGTTGTTCGAAGAACTTTCAAACACGTATTCTTTAACGAAAAGAGAAGTATCTCGTGCTGTAGATCAGGCATATAATGCTTATGAATCTTATCGGAGTCGATTGAAACAAGAAGGAGAACGGATTCTTCGATATGCAGTTGATAATGAAAAAAAAGCAATCGTATTGGCAGGTAGACCCTATCATATTGACCCTGAAATCAACCATGGAATTGATCAATTAATTTCTTCCTTGGGTCTGGTTACGTTAAGTGAGGACAGCATCGCTCATTTGGCGGATAATGAGGGCGTAGAGGTGCTAAATCAATGGACTTACCATGCACGAATGTATCGGGCGGCATATTTGACAGCAAAGTATCCTAATCTGCAAATGGTGCAATTGGTTTCTTTTGGTTGTGGAATTGATGCAGTAACAACAGACGAAATTGCATCTTTGTTAAGAAAAAATGGAAAATTATATACCGGAATTAAAATTGATGAAATTCAAAATCTCGGTGCGGTGAAAATCAGAATTCGTAGTTTGTTGGCGGCGATGGAGGAATAAAACATGAGTGCAAAATTTACCAAGGAAATGAAAAAAACCCATACCATACTGGCGCCAATGATGCTGCCGATTCATTTTGAATTGTTAGCAGAGCTGTTTGAGTCGGAAGGATACAAGTTGGAATTGCTAAAAACCACCAATCAAAAAGTGATTGATGAAGGACTTTCTTATGTGCATAATGACATTTGTTATCCTGCCATGCTGGTAATCGGTCAAATGATTGATGCATTGAAAAGCGGAAAATACGATCCTGATAAAACTGCTTTGCTGTTGACACAGACCGGGGGTGGTTGCCGTGCTTCCAATTATGTGTTTTTGTTACGAAAAGCATTGGAAAATGCTGGGTTTTCCGGTGTTCCGGTAATTGCATTGAATTTATCTAATTTTGCAAGAGATGGTGGGTTTGTTTTTACAAAAAAGATGCTCTTTAAAACTATTTTTTTGTTAATTTACGGTGATTTGATGATGTGGATTTCAAATCAATGTCGTCCTTATGAAGTGAATTGTGGAGATACAAAAAAGGTGACAGAGCATTGGATTAGCAAACTGAAAAAACAAATTCATACCGGAGAATTTTTGAAAGTAAAGAAGAATTATAAAAATATTTTGCATGACTATGCCAAAATTCCAAGAAAACAAGAAGAACGAGTCAAGGTTGGGATTGTAGGAGAAATCTATATGAAATATTCTCCCTTGGGAAATAATTGTCTGGAAGATGCTTTGATTAAGGAAGGTGCTGAACCTGTTGTTTCAGGATTGTTGGATTTTTTATTATACTGTTTCAGTCATGAAAAAACAGATCAACAGCTTTACGGTGGAAAAAATCGATTGAAGCTGATGATCTTTAACGGTATTACTTCATGGATGATTTCTAAACAAAATCAAATGATTCAAACGATTTGTGAACAAGGAATCTTTCGTCCTCCCGTTCCGTTTGAACAATTATATGACATGGTTGACGGATATATCAGCCATGGTGCAAAAATGGGGGAAGGGTGGCTTTTGACGGCAGAGATGATAGAATATGTAAAAAGCGGCATCAGCAATGTCGTTTGTACACAGCCCTTTGGGTGCCTGCCTAATCATATTGTTGCAAAGGGAATGATACGAAAAATTAAGGATGAGCATCCGGAAGCAAATATTATAGCATTGGATTATGATCCCAGTGCAACCGGAGTAAATCAGGAAAATAGGCTTCGTTTAATGTTAGCCAATGCGAAAGTAAATCAGAAACAATAAAAGAGTATGGATGTGATTTTTATATTCTGCCAGACTGTTTTAATTGGTTTTATCTTAATTTTAATAAAAACAAAGAAGAACCCGATTTTTGCTTCATACAAACACAGGTTCTTCGATGGTCCAAAGTCTCGAGTTGTTCGAGACTTTTTTGCATTTTACCAATTTTATGCTCTGTTTTTA
>JAZQHN010000334.1:0-5054 GCA_045540615.1 Clostridia bacterium | reverse complement strand
TTGGAAACAGCTATTCTCAGGATGCGTTTACATTGCTTCCCGAAGTTGCAAAATCAGCAGGAATCGGGATTTATGCAGTAAACATGTATAAAGGCGGCTGTTCCCTTGAAGGACATCAGCAATATATGTTGGGAAATGGTGTGTATCCGCAGCGTGTGGAATACCTGCCTGACGGAAATAAAATAACAACGGAAAATGTTTCTTTTATCGATGGGTTAAATACTCCAGGATATACCTGGGATTATATTTCACTTCAGCAAAGAAGCGTGGAAGCGTATGATTATACCCGTTTTTCGCCTTATGTTATCGAGGTTGCGGACTATATCAGAAAAAACTATCCTTCCGCAGAGATTTTGCTCCATCAGACCTGGGTGCTTGATACGGAAACTGCAAAAACAAGTGTCTGTACAAAGGATCTTGTTGCAGGGATGAAGAACGAAGAAATCCGTCCTTTCCTGTTTGATGCGTTGAAAACAAATTACAGCAAAGCAGCTTTGGAAATCGGAAACCCAAATCGCATTGTTCCTGTGGGAGAAGCGGTAAATTACGCAATCGAAACGTTGGGATTCCCTGAATTTGTTAAGGATGATTCCGAAAAATATAAAACAAATTCCAGGGGGATGTATCGTGACGAAACCTGTCATTTGACCACTTCTTACGGAAGAGTGCTTGCCTCTCTTTGCTGGTATGAATATATTACAGGAAATGATGCAAGAGAAAATCCTTATCAGAACAAGTCCATCACGCCTGAAGATATGGAGCTTTTGAAGGAAGCGGCACATTATGCTTGTTCTCTGAGTGAATATCAGAACTAAGCGGATACTTATTACAGTTTGAAGGAAAAACAAGACAGACCCGCGTTAGCGGGCTTCAGACCGTCGGAAAAGTCGGTCTACCGCAAGCAAAAAAGAATAAATAATAAGATTTATCTTTTATAAAATAACAGAATACCGCATGGAAAACATCGAATTTTCCATGCGGTTGCTTGCTTTTTCGGAACTGAAATTCTGCCGTGCCCTCATATGCCGACAATTTGAAGCTCTAAAAAATATCTCTTATTTTTTGGTCTGTCAGTGTATCGATGGATCTGTTGACAGGTTGAAGATGATATAATCTTTACGTTTTTATGTTTTGAAAAAACGGCAATAATCTTTCGATTATCACCGTTTTTGGTCTGGGTGACAGGAATTGAACCTGCGACCTCTTGGACCCCATTCAAGGACGCTACCAAACTGCGCCACACCCAGTTCTTCAAATCAACAAATAATATTATAGCATTATTTTCTTTATTTGTCAATACTTTTTTTGAAAAAATAAAAAGAAGTTTTTCTGTATGGGTCTGTAACAAAAAATTAATAAAAAAAAGCAAAAAACTAATGACAAACGGACAAAAAAAAGGTATAATAAGAATATAGGCTTTTTGAATACAAGGAGGGAAAACGGTGAATAATTTATGGAGTCGTTTGAATTTTTCAATTACCGATAATATACGGATTATGGACCTTGTGGATATTGCGTTGGTAGCATTTGTTATTTACTTATTGATTCTGCTGGTAAAAGAAACCCGTGCAGCCCAGTTGCTGAAAGGGATTCTGGTTGTGCTTGCGGTATTGCAAATCAGTAAATGGTTGCAATTGAGTACCATTTATTATATTTTAGAAAATATGGTTCAAGTCGGATTGATGGCGGTATTGGTTATATTTCAGCCGGAGCTGCGCCGAGCGTTAGAAAAAATGGGAAAGGTTCCCATGAGCTTGAATACAATAGTGGAAGAAGCTTCACCGAAAGACGAAACAGCAAAAACTGTACATGAGGTTGTTGCAGCATGCAGTAATCTTTCTGCCTCTCGTACAGGTGCATTGATCGTTATGGAGCGGAATACCAAAATCGGAGAAATTATTTCAACGGGAATCACTTTGGATTCTGTTGTTTCCAAAGAATTGTTGGGAAATTTGTTTGTTCCAAATACACCGCTTCACGATGGTGCTGTTGTCATTCGCGACAATGAAATTAAGGCAGCAGCCTGTTTTTTACCGTTAACACAAAATGAGGATTTGAGCAGCGAACTGGGTACTCGTCATAGAGCAGGACTTGGAATGAGTGAGGTATCTGATGCAGCGGTAATTATTGTTTCCGAGGAAACGGGAACCATATCTCTTGCCAAAAGCGGACAGTTGCTTCGGCATTTGAATGATGAGAGGTTGGAAAATTTGTTGTTGGATTACTTTCAGCCGGATGCGAAAAACAAGAAAGCAAAATCCCTGTTTGTAAGAAAGGGGAAAAACCATGAATGATTTTTTGAAAAAGAACGGAGCCTTAAAGCTGTTTTCTGTTTTGATTGCTATTTTAATGTGGATTTATGTGGTTCAAATTGAAAATCCGCAATTTGAGGTATCGGTTCAAAATGTTCCAATCCGACTTGTGAATGAGCTTCAGTTAGAATCAAAGGGTTTGGTCATTGTAGAACAGAGCAGTCAGAGTACTAATCTGCGTCTGAAAGGAAAGAGACAGTCTGTTATTGGGTTGAAGGCAGAAGATATTAGTGCAGTTATTGATGTTGGATTAATCCAACAAACAGGGAATTTTTCATTTGCTCCTCAATTGAGTTTTCCTGATGATGGTATTTCTGTTTTGGAAAGAAATCCAAGAACGATTACGTTTGTTATCGATAAATTGGAAGAACGTACCTTTGGAATTACCCCGGAAATTATCGGTCATCCGAAGGAAGGTTATTATGCTTTTCATTCAGAAACAGAGCAAAAAGAGGTTGTAATCAAAGGACCCACAAGCTTGTTGAATCAGATTACCAAAGTAACAGCAGGCTTGGACGTTGAAGGTGCTAAAAAAGATGTGAAAAAGAAAGTGAAACTGACGATTTGGAAGGATGACGGAACAAAAATGGAATCTGATAAAATCGAAATTTTCACTTCAGTAGTTACAGTACAATGTAATATTTTCCCTACTAAGAAACTAAAATTAGAATACAATGTTACCGGAAAATTAGATGTAGAAGGGTATTCCTTAAAAGAAACCGTTATTTCCAATTCTACTGTGATGGTAGCAGGAAAACAAGAATTGCTGGAAAAAATGGAGACCATTAATTTAGGTGATTTTGACTTATCGAAGGTAACACCGGAACAGTATAAGCAGGTATTTCAAATTCCATTCGGTGCAGAATTGCTTTCGGCTGACGGTATTAAAAATGTAGCTGTTGAGGCTGTATTGATCTCTGATAAGAAAAAAACTTCTGAAACGGAGAAATAGAAAAATCTATAATTTGAATTGTCATATTGACAGAGAAAGGAGACATTGAAGGTGGGTAAATTATTTGGAACAGATGGAGTTCGCGGGATTGCAAACCGAGAATTGACTGCCGAATTAGCATTTCAAATTGGGCAAGCGGGAGCGTATGTCCTGACAAAGCATACCAAAGAAAAAGCAACTATTTTAGTTGGGAAAGACACAAGAGTTTCCGGAGATATGTTGGAAGCAGCCCTGACAGCTGGGATTTGTTCTGTTGGGGGACATGTGATTTCTCTTGGTGTAGTCCCCACACCGGCAGTTGCTTATTTAACTAAAAAATATCATGCGGATGCAGGTGTTGTTATTTCTGCATCCCATAATCCTATGGAATATAACGGAATCAAATTTTTTAATCAGGACGGCTTTAAATTAAATGATGAAATTGAATTGGAGATTGAAGAATACATTTTTCATCATAATGAAGGAATTTCGTTAATGAAGGGTGACCAAATCGGTATTTGCAGTCGTTGTCATGAAGCTTTGGATGATTATTGTGATTTTATTTATTCTTCCGTTCCCTTAGAGTTGGATGGAATGAAAATTGCAATAGATTGTGCAAACGGAGCATCCAGTGTTGTGGCAGAAAAAACCCTGAAAAAAATGGGAGCCTCGGTTACGGTGATTCATAATCATCCTGATGGCACAAATATTAATGCGGATTGTGGTTCTACCCATATGGAAAGCATTTGTGAAATCGTTAAAAAAATCGGAGCAGATGTGGGTTTTGCTTTTGACGGAGATGCAGATCGTTGTCTTGCTGTGGATGAAAACGGAGCTGTAGTTGACGGTGACGTTATGATGATGATATGCTCTTCTTATTTGAAAAAACATGGAAAATTAAAAGGGAATACTTTGGTTGCTACTGTAATGAGTAATTTAGGGTTATTTATTGCAGCGGAGAAAGAAGAAATTCGTGTAGAAAAAACCAAGGTAGGAGACCGTTATGTGTTGGAAGAAATGAGAAGAAGCGGATATTCTATCGGAGGAGAGCAGTCGGATCATATTATTTATCTTGATTATAATTCTACCGGTGATGGATTGCTTTCAGCGGTCATGTTATTAAAAGTGATGTTAGAGGAAGGAAAACCACTATCCCAGCTCTCTCAAATTATGCACGTTTTACCTCAGGCTCTTTGTAATGCAAAAGTAAAAAATGAGTATAAAGAAACCTTCTCGAAGGATCCTGAGATTGCCCGGGCAATAAAACAGTTAGAAGAAAAATTTGACGGGAAGGGAAGAATTCTCATCCGTCCTTCCGGAACAGAACCTTTGGTTCGCGTTATGATAGAGGGAAATGATATTAATGAAATCACGGCAGATGCAAAAATGCTTGCCGATATGATTCAAAGTAGGTTTGCCTGATGAATAAGAATTATCAAAAAGAATTGGATCGAATTTTGGAGGGGATATCTCAATCTCCTCCAAGATTGTTGCTTCATAGTTGCTGTGCACCGTGCTCTTCTTATGTGTTAGAGTACCTCAGCAACTTTTTTTCAATTACTGTTTTATTTTACAATCCCAATATGGATTCAGAGAAAGAATTTATTCGGCGATCTGAGGAACAGGTGCGTTTACTGGAGCAAATGCCTTTAAAAAATCCCGTAACTTGTGTTGTTATACCCTACGAAGCACAGGAATTTTATCATGCCGTTCAAGGGTTGGAGAACGAGCCGGAGGGTGGAAAAAGATGTGAACAATGTTTTTTACTCCGACTCGAAAAAGCGGCTCAATATGCAGCAACTCATCAATAT
>JAZQHN010000333.1:0-9516 GCA_045540615.1 Clostridia bacterium | reverse complement strand
ATTACTACAATCAGTGATGCTCGCGGCGTATTCAGCGGAACCTTTGACGGTAACGGTCATGTTATTTCCAATATGACTGTTGACAGAACTGGTGATGGTGCTCAGGTATCGGCAGCCGGATTGTTTTTGTCTTTAAACAAGGCAACCATTAAAAATTTGGGTGTAGAAAATGCTGCGATCACCGGCTATACTCCTGTTGCTGTTCTAGCAGGCAGGGATCAAGGTGGTTCTACCATTGAAAACTGTTTCGTAAGAAATGCTACTTTAACCAATACATATCGTTGGGGAACTAATTACACCGGCGGTATGATTGGAATTCCGGACAGCGAAAGCAGCGGAATTACCACTTTTAATAATTGCTATGTAGTTGGTTTGACTACAAATACAAAGACGAGTGATACTGAGTATGCTTCATCGCTCACCAATGGTGCATTCAAAGCAACCATTTTGGGAAAGGATGTTGTCAAAGCTACTTTAAACAATTGTTATACTGATTATCCGACCTTGACCTCAAACGGTGCAACAAGTGATTCCAGTAATAACGGAGAGTATAAGGTGAACAACAGCCACGCATCTGTATTAGCAGGTGGAAAAGTGAACTCTATGACCTTAGGTAAAGCTTATCTTTCCAATGATACCAACTATAATAATGGATTGCCCGTTTTGGCTTGGGAAGAGAGCAGAATGCCTGCAAGAAGCGACGTGAAAGTTGTATTTGAGGTTGGAGAAAACGGTGCTGTTGAACAGGACGGGGAAAAACTTTCTGCAAATGCTGTGATTTCTGCAAAAATCGGAGATGATTTGACCTTTACCATAGTTCCCGATGAGGATTATCAGGTTGAGGAAGTTGTGATGAATGGTGAAGTAACAGTTATTGATGACAACACCATTACCCTCTCTGATCTGAACACCGATACCAAAATTGAGATTACTTTTGTTCATTCTAAATTTGGTGGCTTAACCAAGCCGGATAAAACTATTTTGCGAGATGTGAAGGATGCTTATATTACCAAAGAAGCTCTGGAAACAAAATTGGCTCATTATACCTTCGATACGGAAGCAGATGTGAGCAAGTGGAACCTTACTGATGAAGGAAAACCCGTCAAGGGCAGTACCCAAGCTTGGGATGAAAATGGTGCAAACGGTACTACCGGTGCTTACAAGCATACTGCGGATGGTAGCGACTATCGCCCCAGAATTACAGGCCCTAACAAGATTAACTGGAATTCCGGCAGCAAATATTTAATAAAAGCATGGGCGAAAACTGACGGAGAACTGTCCCTCGGTACTTGGTTGAACCATGGTGCAATTATTAAAACAGATTTTAAGCCCGCAGGCAGTGCATGGTTGGGATTGCCCAATATAGATCTGACAAACGAATGGAAGGAATATACTTGGGAATTTGAAATTACAGAAATCACACAAGATGGAACGAAATTGCCTGGTGTTTCTGTAGAATATAATACTAGAATTGCTGCTGATAATCCGGAAGGAACCATTTGGCTGGATGAAATCAGCATCAGTGAAATATTACCCGGATACAGCAAGCTTGGTCTGATGGCAGAAAGCACTTTGTTGTTCCCCAATGAAAGCGCTCCTTTGACTGTTGTAGGAAACAATGGCAGAAACAGCTACAAGGTAAAAACAGACGGCTTAACCTTTACTAGCTTTGATGAAGAAGTTGCAACAGTTGATGCAAACGGTGTTGTAACCGCAAAAGCAAATGGTGTGACAAGAATTATTGTTTCTGATGGTGAAATTGAAGGTGCAATTGATATTACTGTAAGTGATGTCAATAATGCAAAAGAAGAATTGCACATTGCACTAAACGGTAATGACGTAACAGGTGATGGTTCTTTGGAAGCTCCCTTTGCAACCATTGAAAGAGCAAAAAATGAAATTCGGAACTACAGAAGATTGCCCCAGAACGGTGTTACTGTATATCTCCACGAAGGGGAATATGTACTTTCTGATACCATTACCTTTACAGAAGCAGATTCCGGTAAAGCAAATGCCCCCATTACCTACAAGGCTTATGAAAATGATACAGTAGATTTTGTAGGTGCAAAAAAGGTAGATACAAGCAAAATTCAGAAGGTTACAGATGAAGCACTTTTGGACAGACTGATTGAAGAACACGCAAAAGACAATCTGTATATGATTGATTTACAGGAACAGGGAATTACCATGTCTCCTATTGCTCCTTACGGTTGGGGTTCAGTTGATTATCCTACCCAAGTGTTCTTGAATGGTGTGAATTTGATTAATGCACGCTGGCCAAACGACGATAAAACAGGAGAACAGTATTTCCTGCGTGGTGAACCCGCAACTGAAGATGATTTGTCAGCAGATGATGCAGCTGCACTCAAAGGCGGATTGCTTAATGGTAATAATCAACAGGCGGTTATGAAGTTTATCGATCCTGATAATCGTTCTGCAAAATGGAACGTAAAATCCGGAGATGTTTTGTTCGGCGGAGCTATTGCATATCTGTGGGCAAAACAGGATTTAAGAGTGGATTATATTGATGCTGAAAAGAAGGTTGTAAAAACATTAGATGTATCAACATATGGTCAAAATACTCATACTCCTAAAGATGCACGGTATTTCTATTTCAAGAATCTGTTTGAAGAAATTGATATGCCGGGTGAATCCTACATGGATCGAGAAAAAGGAATTCTTTATTTCTACCCTGTAGGAAATATGGAACATCCTGAAATGGAAGTTTCTGTTCTGAATAAGGTTATGGTAGAATTCAAGGGAGCATCAAATATTGTATTTGATGGAATCAATTTCCGTAACAGCCGCAGAGATGCGATTACTATTAACGATCAATCGGATTCCATTTCTGTAAAAAATGCAGAAATCAGCGGTATGTCCGGTGCAGGTATTATTACTTACGGTACTAACAGTAAAATTGACGGATGCCATATTTACAATATTGGTGCTCAGGCAGTTAAGCTTTTGGGCGGAGATTATAAAACTCTGACCTCCAGTGGAACTGAACTGACAAACTCTAAAATTCATAATACCAATATTTATCTGAGCAATCCCTTGGCTGCAGTCAGCGTAGAGGGAGTAGGTCACAGAATTGCACACAATGAGTTATTCGATATTGACCATACCGGTATTGGTTACAGCTATACCAATAACGTTGTTACAGAGTACAATAAATTCTATGACAACTGCAGAATTACCGCAGACGCCGGTACTCTGTATTGGGGACGTAATATTACTGAATTTGGTAATATTGTAAGATATAACTATTTCCACGATATTGGCGGAAATTTAGGTAATTACGGTCAGCAATCCATTTTTACTGATGATGGTAACATAGGACTTGCCATTTATGGAAACATTATGTATAAAGGCGGTCTTCCTGAGTATCCTCTGAAGACCGGTAACGGTCAGTTCCATCGTGTTTACAACAATATTTTCATTAACAGTAAGGTTGCTTCCAATATGGCTTGGTGGGGCGAGTATCATTCTGGAAACAATGACGAAAAGCGTCCCGTAACTTGGTGGGCTTATCATCACGAAGTGCTTGATCTGATCAGCGATAGCCGTGGTAATTCTGGTAATTTCAGAAGACAGAAGGATATTATTTATGGTGACAATTACGACCTTTGGAAAGAATATTATTCCAGTGAGGAAATGCAAGCCATTAACAGTCAGTGGAAATTGGCGTTTGACAGTTACCTTAAAGAAGAACTGTATAACGAAGCAAAGGCAATTTATGATGCAAAGGATGCAGACGGCTTAAGAGCATGGTTTGAAAAGAATCTACCATCCGGTTATACCAATATCTTGGAAGGCAACCTGCTCGTAGATGTTCCTGCTATTTTCAGCAGTAAGACAAATGTTGCAGAAGAGAAAAATAATCTCAGTTTGAAAGATGCTGAAGGAAAAGCAATTTTTGAAAATTACGGAACAGACTTTAATCTGACTGATGCAGGTCTTGCAAAAGTACGCCAGACGATTCCTGATTTCCCGGATTTGGACTTTGATGCAATGGGTCTGGAATTTGAAGTAGGTGGAGTTGCACCCGTGGCAACAAATGCAACGATTCAGGGAGCAACTGTTGCTGGAAGTACTTTGACTGCTGATTATACCTATGAGGATGCAGACGGAGATGCAGAAGGTGTATCTAAAATTTACTGGTATGTAAGCAATCGTGAAAACGGAACCTACGAAAGAATCGTTGATGGTTATGGTCCTCACTATACGATACCTGATGAATATGAAGAAAAGTATATTCGCTATGAAGTAATTCCTTATGATGTAAAGAATGTGTATGGTGAAGCAACTGTTTCTGAACCTGTATTAATTTCTACGAAAACTAATGCATTACTGGCAGATTTGAAAGTAAATGGAGAAACAATCAAAAACTTTGCTCCTGAAAAAGTGAACTATATGGTTTCTTTGGAAGCAATGCCTGAAATTACTGCAGAACCTGCAATAGAAGGTGCTAAAGTAGAAATTACTAAAAATAGCGATACACTTCCTACGAAGTTTATCATTACTGTAACCGCAGTTGACGGTGTTACTACCAAAGTATATCAGATTGCAGTAAACGATAAAACTGCGACTCCTACTCCTACTCCTACTCCCACACCTACTACCGGTCCCGGTACTACAACACCCGGACCAGGGCAGTCTGGTATCACCGGAGGATTGACAGGTGGCGGTATGAGTTCATCCGGTATTTCCGGTCCTACAGGAGCAGCATCTGGTAGTCAAAAATCCAACTTTGTTGATATTACAGGTCATTGGGCAGCAAAGGATATTGAAGCAATGTATCAAGAAAAGATTGTCAGCGGTGTTACCGAAACTACCTTTGAACCTGATCGTGCTATTACAAGAGCAGAATTTGCTACTTTGGTTGCCCGTGCTCTGAATGTTAGTGCAGTTGGAGAAGCAAACTTCAAGGATGTTAATAAGACGGATTGGTATGCTTCTTATGTCAATGCTGCAGCAGGCATTGGCTTGATTCAGGGTTACGACGGATATTTCCGTCCTAACGATTTAATCACTCGTCAGGAAATGGCAGTTATTTTGACCAAAGCCTATAGCTTCTTAGGTCACACTGCCAAGAAGGGTGGAATTGTGAAGTTTGCAGATGCAAGCGAAATTGCGGATTGGGCATATGATTATGTAGATCAAATGACCTCTGCAGGACTTATTTCCGGTATTACCGACGATACCTTTGCACCAAAAGAAAATACAACCCGTGCTCAGGCAACAGCGGTATTGAAACGCTTGCTGGACAAATAAAATGATTCAATACAGCCTCCAAAAAAGGGGGCTGTATTTTTATGATTCGAAATTACATTTCTTGACAAGATACCATTTTTATGATATGATAAAATAGATAAATTATTGAATTAAAGGTAGGTTTCAATTTTATGAAACGAAAAGGAATATCAATTATTATATCGTTGCTTTTTTTACTTTCTTTTACTTTGAATGTATTTGGTGCAGTAAGAACGGAGTCAACAGTAAATCGAGAAAAAGAATGTATCTGGATTGCAGGAAATCAGGATTTTTATCCCATTGAATATTATGATAGCAAAACAGGGACATATCGAGGTGTTTTACCGGATGTATTTTCATTATTATCTGAACGTACAGGCTTAAATTTTACCTATATTCACAACAATAAATTTTCACAGAAGGAATTGGCGTATAACGGCTTTGTTGATATTGTTTCTTGTTATATTGTCAATAGCGACGAATCTTATGTAACTGATTCAACAACAGTTTTTTCCTATTTAGTAAAAAATAAGGAAATTAAAATCGGACTTGCATTCACTGAACAGATGGATGAAGAAACGCTTGAATGTCTGAAACGGGAAATTGAAAGGATTTCACCGGAAGAAATCAATGGCTTTATTATGTCGTACCATGAGACGGATCAGAATGCAAAGTTTGATGTGCGTTTATTACTCATTCTAATGGCTCTTTTATTAATTGGCTTATTATTTTGGAGTATTTGTTTGATTCGGAAGGAAAAAAAGAAGTATGAAAGTTTGAAAATGACCGACTTGGAAACAGGAATCGGAAATTTGGCAGGATTTGAATATTGTTTCAATTATACTATTTCTGAATATTTGCGCCAATTATATTATGTTGGATATTTGATTATTGATAATGATTATCTTCGATTATATTTCGGAGAAAATAATATCTCTGATGCAATCAAATATGTAGCAAACGTCTTTTCTCAATTTGAACGAGAGAAGTTATATGCATACCGTATTAGTGAAAACGGCTTTGCTATTGTGTTTCAAAATGCTGATAAGGAAAGCAGTGAAAAACGAATTGAACGCTTATTAGAAAAATTAAACCGATTTATTGATTCTGAACATCGAAATTCTCAACCTTTTTTCAGAATGGTAGTTTATAACTTGAATAAAGAGGATAAAAGTGCAGAATCTGTCTTATATAATTTGAGAAAAAATTGCAGTCAGCTTTTGGGTACAGAAAAAACGGTCTTGTATTGCGATGCAAAAATGATGAATGTTGCTGCAGAAGAAAAAAAGATTACAGAGCAAATTTCAAAGGCCTTTTTAAAAAAAGAATTTAAACTGTATCTGCAATTTATAATTGAAAAAGAGACGAAACAAATTAAGTCATGCGAAGCTCTTTCCAGATGGGTTCCAGATGGCGAAAATGTTATCCTTCCCGGTTCTTATCTTAGCAAAATTGAAAGTTTCGGTGAGATAAGCAGATTTGATTATTATATGTTTGAGCAAGTTTGCTGTCAGCTGCATAAATGGAATCAAACGGCATTTAGTGATTTGAGTATTTCTTGTAATTTTACCCGTTTTACATTATCGGATGAGCAGTTTTATGCAAATATCAAAGAAATCTCTCAACGATATGTATTTGATAAATCGAAATTAATTATTGAAATTACGGAGGATATGATAGAGCGAAATGCAAACAATGTGAAAGAAAACATGAATAAGTGTAAATTACTTGGTTTTAGGATTGCGTTGGATGACCTGGGCAGTGGATATACCTCCTTAGTTAATTTGTGCGAATATCCTATTGATATTGTGAAGATAGACAGAGATATTTTGTTGCGAAGCACAAAAAAAAGAGGAAAAGAGTTGTTCGAAGGAATTGTTGCACTGGCACATAAGCTTAACTTGAAGGTTGTATGCGAGGGAGTAGAAACTGCGGAACAAAATGAATTTGTTTGTTCTGCAAATTGTGATTATATTCAAGGATTTTATTACTCAAAACCAATTCCCTGTGAAGAGGGAGAAGTGTTCATCCGAGAATATTATGAAAAAAATAAGTGAGAGGGAGAAAAATGAGAACTAAAAAAATTCATAATTCTACCGGAAAATTAATCGCTACTATAGTTACAGTATTTGTACTTTTTGTTATAATTGTTTCTATGATTCGATATGTATATATTTTTGCAGAGGAAATGGCATTCGAACAATTACATATGGAAACATTGCAAATTAAAAGAGATATCAATCTTCAAATGCAGACCAATCATGAAACCCTTAAGGCAATTGGTGATTTTGTTTTAAAATTGCGGGAAAGAGGAGAAACGTATGACTCCTTGTTTGAATCTTTTACCAAAGTTGGATTGTTTGACAATTTAGGATTGTTTTTTCCTGATGGTATTTTGGTAACAGGGAGGGGATCAACGGACTTAAACGGTATTCTTTCTTTCGAAGAAGAAGTAAAAAAAGGGGAATATATTAGCGGGAAAGAAAAGGATTTGACCAATCAAGCCCGTGAAATTGTTCGTGTTTCAATTCCTATTAGAGATAACGGGGAACCTGTTGCGATTTTATATGGTATAATTAATCTGAACAGTTTGCGTAACAAATACTATGCGGATGCAAAACGCTTGAAAGCTGATTTGTATGTTTTAGAAGGCAAAAACGGAGATTATATTATCAATACTACTAAAAGTTCCGGAGGGAATCCCGGGAATATTACGGAAATTGCAAATTCTGTTTTTATGGACGGATTTTCTTATAGGGATTTATTGACTGATCTGACTACAGGGGAAAACGGATATTCTTCCTTCGTTTTTCAAAAAACAAAGGAACAGGTTTATGTTCATTACGCTCCTCTTAATTTTGGAGATTGGCAAATTATGCTTGTAAAGCCTGCATCGGTTGTTTTTAGCGGTGCTAAATCTACAGGGACTTATATTACGACAATTACAATTTTAATTATCGCTATTTTGTTTTGCTATATTTTATTTATATTTTTAACAGACAACAAAAAAATGAAAATGAATATCAATGCATCCAATATTAGAAAAAGCCTATTAAACGTCAATCAGGATGCTACTATGATTAGAAAATCATTACAGCAAATTACTAAATTTGCAAATGCACGTTCTGCTTTTTTTATTGATACCTACGGGGAGGAATTTAATTATATTGTACCCGAATTGAAAAATAAACTGCTTGAAAATGAAGATAGATGCTATTTTATCGATAAAATTATGCTTTATGCGGCAAAAAACAGAGAAACATCGGGGATTAATGTGAGATTTTTTAAATTAACTCCAAAGAAACAATTGAGAAAAGAAATGCCGGATTTTTGTTCATTTTTAACAGAGCATCAAATTAAGTCTATCTATTTTACAGTTGTTACATATACGGATAATAATACTAGCTTATTAGGGGTAATTAACCCTAAAAAAACATATGTTGAGGAATTGCTGAAGGAAATTTCTGTTTGCTTTAAAATGGCAATCTATAATAAAAAATATTTGACGAAAACAGAAAATTTAGCCTTGACGGATGCATTAACCGGAATTGATAACAGAATGGCATATAAGCAGCAAAAAAAGAAAAATGCATTTAATAAAGAAATCACCTGTATTTATATTGATGTAAATGAATTAAGTTATTATAATAATCATTATGGCCATTCTGCAGGAGATCAGATGCTTATTTTTATATCTGATACCTTAAGGAATACGTTTAATGAAAGTAAAATATTCCGTATGGGAGGAGACGAATTTTTGATTATAGTCCCTAATACGGATTCTGAACTCATTGATCAGAAGCTTGCAACGGTTGATCGCTTGGTTGAAGAAATGAATTATCATATTTCTGTTGGTGTAATGTACCGTGAATCGGCAGAAATACTCCTTGATGAGTTGGTGAATGAAGCAGAAAAGAAGATGTATCAGAAAAAAGTGGAGTATTATCAGAATAAAGGACTCCAAAAAGAGCATGAATATGCAGAACGTTCATATTACTCTGTTACGACGGGGAACAAAGAATTAGATGCCTGTCTATCTGTGATGAAGAAACGATATTCTGCGATTTATTATGTATCTTTGGATGATGATTTTGCAACAAAAATCATTGCTCCTGACTACGATACGTCGACAAAAAACGAGGAAACATTTACATTGCTTATGAAACGGTATATTCGTGAGTTTGTAAAACCGGAGTATCGTAGAACAATGTTGAATTTTTTGAATTATGATATTTTAAAAGAAAAAATTAAAGACGGTAAGAT
>JAZQHN010000332.1:0-5499 GCA_045540615.1 Clostridia bacterium | reverse complement strand
TTTTTTGTGATGTAATATTTGGGTTATAGTTAGAACTTGGTATGAGTCAATGGATGTATAAGGAGATGTTATCTATGAAAAGGTACGATTGCTATCATGCACCGATAACCGTGCATGGGATTCCTTTTTTTGATGATAGGAAAAAATTTGAAAGATTACCTGAACAGTTTCGTAATAATATGAAACATTTAGAATTTCTTGGCAGAAGATGTCCGGGAGCCAGAATTTGTTTTCGTACAGATGCAGAAGAATTTATTGTGAAAATATATTTAAAAACATTATCCCCCGATATAGGAATGAGTATTTATGCTTGTCAATCTGCCAGCGTTATGATTGGAAATAGGCAAAATTCTGTGTTTGCCGGGCTGATCAATCCACCGGATTATCATACCAAAGTCTTTGAAAATACCATAAAAAAGAGCGGAAATATGGAAGATGTTACAATTTGGCTCTTGCGGAATGAAGAAATTGAAAATGTTGAAATTATAATTCCGGAGTATGCCCGTGTTGAGGAACCTACGCCATATAAATACGGAAAGGCATTGTATTACGGTTCGTCGATTACAGAGGGAGGATGCTGTTGTAACGTGACAAATGGATACCCTGCGATTTTATCCCGTTGGTTGGATCTTGATTATTATAATTTTGGTTTTTCAGGAAATGCCAAAGGAGAGCTTGAAATGGCAGACTATATCAATACTATTGATATGAATTTATTCATTATGGATTATGACCACAATGCACCGGACTTTAAACATCTTGAGAATACTCATGAAGCCTTCTTTCAACGAATCCGACAAGCTCACCCAAATCTTCCCGTTTTGATGATGTCAAAGCCGGATTTTGATTATACTGAGGATGGAGCGGAACGCAGAGCGGTAATTGAAACTACCTATAAGAATGCCATAAAAGCAGGAGATCAAAATGTGTATTATATTGACGGAGAAACCTTCTTCGGGGAATATGATCGACATTTGTGTACAATTGACAGAATTCATCCAAATGATTTGGGTTTTTACAGGATGGCGACGGTGATTTTGCCGACAATGAAAAAAATGCTTAATATTGATTGAGAATAAAATTGCCAGAAATGATGATGTTAAAAAAAGTCCCTGAGATGATATCTTGAAACATATTATCTCAGGGTTTTTATTTAGTTTTTATGTTTTGTTCTTGCAATGACTTCATTTTGAATAGGTTTGTTTAAAAATACAAAATAATCGGAAAAACCGGAAACCCGTACCCTCAGATTTTTATATTTTTGCGGTGTTTTCTGTGCATTGATTAAATCTTCTTTGGATACATAAGTCAGTTGGAAATGAGTACCGCCCATTTGAAAATAGGATTCCAAGAGGGTGACAGTCTTTTCAAAATACTCTTCGTTTCTGATGAGTTGCTCATCTAACAGTAAATTAGTTACGCTGGGTCCTGTCAGTACAGCGTCCGGATCACATTTTGCAACAGAGTTCAGAAGAGCAGTGAGGCCATTTCTGTCCTTTCCTTCACTCTGACCGATTCCGAAACCAATGGCATCTCCGTTTGCTCTGCCGTCAGGGGTTGCTTTTGTGGCACTTCCGAAAAATTTATGATGCTCATTATATCCAATCAGATTACCGAATAACCACTTTTTCTTCAGATAGTTTTCACCGTTGTTCCATTTTTTGATGCTTTGGAATAACTGTTTTGCGATGTCGTTGGAGCAGGAGTCATCATTTCCGAAAAACTTTCCTTTTTTCAGAATTTGATTTCGTAATTCTTCATATCCTTCCCAATTGTTTTGTAATGCTGAAATCAGTTCTTCCATGGAAATCAGTTTTTCATCAAACACAAATTGTTTGGTAATGGAAAGGGAGTCTATGGTGTTTGAGATGCCGATCAGCAAGCCGACAGCGATATAACGGTCAAGCCCCCCTTGAGTACAGCTTTTGGCATTTTCAATACAGCCCTCTAACAAAAAATTACTGACAAGATTGCAATCTCTGCTTCTGATATTCTGAAAGCCCTGGCTGATTGCTTCTGCTTCTTGCAAATCATGATGCAATTCTTCTTCATAGATTTCATAAAATTCCTCAAAACTCTTTGTTTCAACCAATTCTTTGCTTCTTTTGAAAAAGGTATGCTCTATCGACCTTACCAAATTCATAGGATCAAAGCCAAAAACCATTCCTCCCGGTAAGGCAAGCTCGTTGCATCCTATCATGGTGTACTTAACCGCTTCCTGATAAGAAAGACCAGTGTGATTCATCAATCCTTTGATACGAGGCTCATCATTGACAAAAGCAATTCGTTTGTTCGGGTCATTCCGTTCCCAATCCAGCATATAACGAAATATTTCGGAAGGTGTTTTTTTGGTCCATCTGAAAGAAATTTGAGGAATCCAAGTGGGTAATTCCATCAGCGAATCAACAATCAGTTTTGACAACTCATTGAATCCGTCTTCACCATTTTCTAAATATCCACCGATGCAAAAATGGGATTCACCTCCCCGATAAAAACGGTCAGATTCAGAGCTGATTCTTGCCTGGAGCATCAAAAACAATTCCTGTAAATATTCTTTGGCTTTTTCTTGGGACAGTACGCCCTGTTCCATATCCTCTTGATAATAGGGATACAGATAACGGTCAATTAATCCGATGCTGTCAGGAAGAAAAGGATAGCAAAAATAAAGGGAAAGCACCGCTTCGTAAAAGCTTTCAGCGGGAAGTTCCGGAACCCTTTCAAGACCTTTTGCCAGCATGGTAAGATTTTGACGGTATTCAGGATTTTTTGTGCTCTTTGAAAGCTTCCATGCTTTTTCGGATCCTTTTTTTGCCCGCTCAATGATTGCATCACAAATAGCTTTCTGTGTTTCCAAAAATTCTAATGCAGACGGATCCTTTTGATGAACTGATTTCGACTGTTCGATGGTTTCTTGTATCCCTTGTAAGCCTTTTTTGATAATTTTTTCAAAATCCCCGACGGAATGCTGCCATTCAAAGGTGAGCAGATTATTTACCGGCTGATTGTAAAAATGTTTCTGGGCAGAGCGAAAGTTTTTATGGCCGCCCCGATGAAAAATATCTCCTTCCACGCTGTTGTCAAAACGCATCAATCCTGTGAAACAGGATTCTTCCAAAATCAGTAATTCCTGATTTAAAATGTATTCACAAACCCGTTTCCCTGACATGGTGACAGGAGAAAGGAATAAATCTGTTCTGTCATATTCTGTGGTTTTAGGTTGAACCCACATTTCGCCATTCACGGTTTTTTCACTTAATTTTTTGATTCTCTCATTCATGTTACTTCCTCCCTGTTATCGAATCGCGTAAGCACCGTCCAATACTACTGTTTCTCCGCATATCATTTGCGCTTCCTCGCTTAATAAATACATAGCAAGCTTTGCAATCTCATCCACTGTGGCAAATCTTCCGTAAGGAATTCGTTTGTTTTCCATGGGATCTCCTTCGTGCCAGTTGTTCATTTCAGTTGCAACAGGTCCGGGTGCGATTCCGTTGATGACGATTCCTTCATCGGCGAACATTTTCCCCCAACCTCTTGTCAATCCTGTTGCGGCAATTTTTGAAGCACCGTATGCACCGTACACAGGTTCATTGCCTGCAACAGAGGTTACATTCAGAATATTTCCCTTGATTTGATGGTCAAGCATATAATTTACTGCTGCCTGCATAGTGAAAAACAAGGCACTGGTATTGGTCTTCATGACAATTTCCCACTCGGTTATCGTTGTCTGAAGCAAACTTGCCTTTGTCCATTCGTGCTTTTGGGCAAAAATGCCTGCATTGTTGACTACTGTATCCAATCCTCCCATAAGCCTTGCTGCTTCTGAGATTTTCTCTTTTGCTAATTCAACTTTCGAAGCGTCCCAAACCAAAGGAATTGCTTTTTCTCCAATTTCCTTTGCCGCTTTTTGTAAAGATTGTTCATTTCTTCCTGTAATTACAACACTGCAACCTTCGTTAGCCAAGTGTTTTGCTATAGCAAAGCCGATTCCGCGGCTAGCTCCGGTCACAATTGCTTTTTTTCCTCGTGCCATTACAATCACTCTCGCTCTCTCTTTTAATTATAGTATTCTGAGAAATAAAATGCAATGTTTAAAATGTGATTTATTTGTTTGAAACAGAATTTTAGTTGCAATATCTGTTTGTTTATGGTATACTTGAATGGAAAAGAGGTGTTCTGTTATGAATCAGAAATTTTCGACCTATCAACTGTCGGATAATACTATTTTTTTTACCGATACATTGCATAAAAATTCGCCTTATATTGCTACGGAACCCAGAAATCATGAAAGTATATTTCTTGTTACAAACGGTACAATGGTGTATGAGAAACAAGGAGAAAAAACAATCATTGAAACAGGTCAGATCGGATATGTGGAACGGGGTTCCATGGATATCAGTGCAGCATATTTATGTGAAAGTGTATCCTATGTTGTATCAAATTTTTCTTTTGACAATGAGAATTTGTTTCCTACATTACCTTTTAACTCCCTCTGCTCTCGTGGTTATGCATACAACTATGAACCCTTATTTCAGGATGCACTTCGTTATTATTTGTTGAAATCACCCGGATACCGCTCGCTTTGTAACGGGCTCCTGATGCAAATCATCGGTCTGTTGTATAATGAGCATGAAACCCATGTTGATATATTCAAAAAGAGCAAGCAAATCGAAGCAGCACTTCTTTATTTAACTCAAAATTATCATTCTGCTGATTTGACAATCAGTCATTTGGCAGATGTTGTTGCTATGAGCGAAAAAAATTTCAGACGGATTTTTCATGAAGTATATGGGCAAACACCTTATCAATTTTTGCAAAAATTCCGTATTGACAAAGCAAAAATCTTACTTTCTATTACAACAAAAAACATCTCAGATGTTGCATTTGAATGTGGCTTTTCTGACATCTACAGCTTTAGTCATTGTTTTAAAAAACATACAGGAATTTCGCCTTCTCAATACAGAATCAATGTTTTGTAAGTTATAAGATGCGAGTAGATTTAAAAGCATAATGTTATTGAATTATTTTTAGGAGAAAATTAAACAACAGGATATTGGTATATCGTGTTGATGTAGGGAAAGAAGAAACAAGGAACCTTTGTAGATAATGATGAGTTCCATGAATTGAATCAAAAGCCTACTGAAATATGTGGGCAGCAAAACAGAAGTTGCAGCAGCATGGATTCTTCGTCATTCTGCCACAACATGCAGTTGATTGTCGAAACCAGGAGTTCTGAGCTTTTAACAGATATTTGCAAGGCGGTAGATGTGACCTTGACCCGTTACGAATGACATCAAATTTACCATAGCATTTCCCAAAAGAAAAATTTGAAGAAAAAGCCGCAAGGAGATATTTTGCTTCCCTGAAGCGTTTGATTTTAGAAAATCAAACGGTATCTTTACAATTCTTTTTATATCGAGTAGGTGTAACCCCCATCTCATGTTTGAAAATTTTAGAAAAGTAGTTATAATCAGTAAAGCCTGCAGTTTCTGCAACCTC
>JAZQHN010000331.1:0-5464 GCA_045540615.1 Clostridia bacterium | reverse complement strand
GTTGCCGCCCCAACGACGGTCATCATTCCTGCAAGCAGGAGTAAGCATAATACAAAGGATGTCAGTTTTTTTAATGTTTTTTTCATTGTACATCTTTCCTTTCTGTTTTCATCGTTATCCAAAACGATTTTTTATTCTATTATAATTATAAAATATCCTTACAAAAGAGTCAATTCAATTTCATGACAAGAATTTTATGATTTCAGGCAAATTTCATCATTAGCCTGTTTCAGCATCCGAAGTACCGCATCTGCCATTTTTATAAAACCGTAATCATTGGGGTGGCAACCGTCTACCGTGGCATTTCCGCGGTCTTTTCTTCCGAACACAGTCATTCCGTCAATAAAATACACATTGTCTCCCCGTTCCTTTGCCTTTTGATAAGTCTTTAAAACAATTTTTCTGCTTTTTTTCATTAATTCGGCAAATGGCCTTGTATAAGGTGCACTCATAATGATAATGGGAATATGAGGATGCTTTTTTCTGACCGTTTCATAAAAAGGCCAATGCTTGTCTTCAAGATTTTCCAAAAAGGGAATGTCGTTATGATCATAATCCATGACAAAAGCAGACATGGGCATATTGGCAATCACCTCTGCCATTTCCGGTTCTCCATGGGCACTTCCTGAAAATCCCATACAGAAAAAGTCGATCATAGTTTTTCTGGATACAATAGCAGGATAGGCAAGCCC
Organism: Clostridia bacterium; assembly: GCA_045540615.1. Lineage (GTDB taxonomy): Bacteria > Bacillota > Clostridia > HGM11514 > HGM11514 > SIG438. Next base: position 4,772 of record JAZQHN010000331.1, on the reverse strand, counting down.
GGGACGAGAAGCACAGCCGCCTTGGGTAATAGAAGAACCGTAATACACAATTGGGTCTTGAGGTTTATAAGGCAAAAACGGTTTCACTTCTGCCCCTTCCTCCAAGCCGATTTTCAAATCTGCCACATCTGAATACAGAGGAAAATGAATCAGTATTTTTCGCATTTTTGCTTTTCCCAGTTCTCTTACACTTTCATAGCCTTCCGTTGCATCACAAGGAGGAACAAAGGTATTATAATAGTCCAAGCCCTTTCCTTCGTCAGCATACAAATCAAATCCTCTGGAGCCTGTAAATGGCATATTAGAGCCTTCTATTACAACTTCCTTCATAGAAATTGCCACATATGAAGAATTGGTTTCAAAGGTAATTCTTCCCCCCGCGGTATTTCGATGCAAATGATACAAGCCGTATTGTTTATCATTCAATCGTTTTGCTAAATCAGAATCCATACGGCGATAGGTTGTTCCGTCCTTTATCAAACCGAAAATAGTAAAAGGAGAAGTTTGTGCATCATACCAAACCACATCTGTCTTTCCGATATTAGATTCTACTTTGAAATTTTTATCAATTTTACTTAAATCTCTCATACTATTCTTCTTTTCTATTATTTTAATAAAAGTCCCCCGACCAATCTTTTACGAATCAGCCGGGGGAAAAAAGGAGTTGGATGCTGATTAAAATTGTTCTAACAAGCCTTCAATCAATGTTGCATCACTGTTTTCCAAAACGGGAGCATTGCTCAGAACAATCAAACCTCTGTCGTCCCAGAATACGGTTTTTCCCAAAGCTTCCACTACCGCACGCAAAGGCAACATGGTTCTATCATTTTTCACCTGTGCCGGAACATCCAGCACTACGGTTTTGCCGTTTACCTTCATTTCCGTTTGGTCGATGATTAATTCAATCGTATCCTCACCGGAAACAATTCCAACCTTCTGAGTTGTTTCATCCCAGGTAACAGTACCGCCAAATGATTCAGCAACAAATCTGACCGGTACAAGAGTTCTGTCATTTTCTGTAAAGGGATATACAGCGCTGTTATTCGGGTCTACTGTGCTTGCATTACCAAATACATATGTTTTGGGAACATCCAGTTTTAATACAACACTGTTCACCAAGATATCTTCCAAATCTTTTTCTTCTGTTTTTCTTTCTTCCACACCGATTGCATCAAAATCAATAGCTTCAAATTCAGGAACCTTTTTGAATACTTCAGAATCTTCCTTCAGATTCAGATTTCCCTTTGCATAATCCACAAAATCATTTTTGGAAACAGTGTAATCATCCTCTACCTCCAAAGCATATTGGAGCATGGTGTTGGACAAACGGTAACCGGGAGAATCCATGGAAATATTATTGCGGATGGTGTTATATTTGGGAGCTCCGGGTTCATCCTCTAAAATCCCCTGTAATTCAGGATATGCTTCCTTCCATACATCGCTGGTATAAGGGGTGGCAAGAAGCTTATTCATAATTTCTGTCTGATCCCAAGTCAGATACCGTTCATCAAAAACAAAGGGTTCTTTACATTCCAGAATAATATTATTTTCGAAGGTATTATATCTGCCGCCACCAAACAATGCCACAGAAGGTACTCTCTGAATAATATTGCCATGAACATTGGCAGAAGAGAATCCGTCATCCAGATAAATCGCCTGCACCTTCATGCCTGTATTGGTATCAATTTTATTCATATCATGAACGTAGTTATAACGAACCTCATTGCCACGACCTGTCCAGTCACGACCTGCATAAATCGCCCCTGCGTCTGCAGTCTCATAACATGCGTTTTCTACATCGTTATACTCAATTATATGATTATTACCGTCAAAGTAAATCGCACAGTTGGGACCATCCTTTACATAATTATGAGCCACTGTGTTTCCTACACCGCCTGTAATTGAAATTCCGGTAGGACCGGTAGAAAACAGGGTGGAATAATTATCAAGTACGCAATTATTTACAGAACAATTACCGGGAGTCAGAGTAGCTCTGTCACCGCAATTGGTCAAACCCACGCCGCCTGCTCCGATGTTTTTAAAGGTACAATAGGTCACTTCGCAATCATAGCTTTCGGTAATACTTACGCTGATACTGCTCACATCGTTAAATACACAGTCAGAAATGAGTACATTCTTACTCTTATTCACAACAATACCGCTTCCCAAACCCTTATTCATCTGAATTCCGTCAATGGTAATATTGTCAGAATCATCCACTGTAATAAAAGAGTCACTAAAGGTAATGAATTCGATGGAATTTTTGTCTGTCAGTTTTTCTTCCGGATACAGATACAAAATTCCGGTATTCCGATCCAGATACCATTCTCCGGGGCTGCTGAGTTCTTCTAACAGATTGAAGAAATAAAACCGTCTGTTTTCAGAAACTCCGTACACACTGGGATATTCGGTAGAAATCAGATTTTTCTTGTCAAAATCAATGGTACATTCCAATACAGCATGTGCCCAATCGTGTTCGAAAAATCCGTACATGAACAGGTTTTCTGCCTGCTTCCATTTGTTCAATCTTGCATCATTGGTGCGGATGGCAATTCCCTGCCCCTTAAATTCAAGAACACTTCTTCTTTCGGGGTCGTTACGAACAAGAAAACCTGCATCCACAACCTCGTCAATGTTCAGATAATCCTGATCAGGATATCGAGCAAGAATTTGTCTGGTTCCGTCAACTAACAGTTGAGGTTCCTGAGGAACATCGGGATAAGCAAATCCGCTCATATAGACATTGCCAAGTTCGGTAATTCCTGCTTCTTCCATGGAAACAGCAACTACATTTTCACGGGCTTTTTTCTCTACAATCCGATCCAAAACATTCTGGTCGGTTACCTTTTTAAACAGCTTATTATCAATTTCATTTGCTGCGTTTAACACAACGGATTCACCATTATAAGTGCGGATGGTAATATTGCTTGCATCCTTGATTGCGGCGGTTTTGCTTACAAGATACTCCCCGCCCATCATGTTGATGACTGCATTTCCCTTTCCTGCCAGTTCCACCGCACGGCTTAAGGTTGCAACAGGGGCTGCATAGGTGCCGTTGGCTGCATCATCTCCGTTGGGAGATACGTAAATATACAGTGTATCTGCTGCAGACACCTGAATCAAACAGGTGCACAGCAGAGTGATAATCATTAATAAGGAAAGTATTTTTTTCATAGTTTTTTCTCCTATTCTTGCATCGCTTTCCATTCAGCATACTGTCTTTCAATTTCTTCTTTCACCTTTTGATCTCCGGCAACTTTTCTCTTTTCGATATGCTTCTGATAAGTGCCCTCAACATCTTCTGCGGTTCCCTTACCTAAAGCAGTTGTATATTCGGTTGTAGAATTCAGGTTTACAATTTCAGTTTCTACCGGAGATTTATCAAAAACAAATCCCATGTTTTCATCAACTTTTGCTTCTCTGTTTCTCTTGTCGGTTTCTTCCCAGTCACCTTCTTCATAACCGGGCATCAAATAAGCTAAAAACTGATTTCCGATTTTGAATTCCTGAACATAGTAGGAATTTTCGGTAGGTGTGATTCTGTTGCCCTCGCGGGTGTAGTTCACGCCCTCAATTCCGTATGCCATCAGGTTAAACAGATATTGGTCTGTGGTCATCAATTCCAAAAGCTTTAATGCTCTTGCAGGATTTTTAGACACACGGTTAATCGCAGTTAATGCACCCTGAACATCTGCCCGTCTTAATGCCATATTGGTGGTTGCCTTATTGATGACATCCCAATCATAAGAAATACGATGCTTTGCTTCCGCTCCGGGCAACTGACGGTTATAACGAGAGAACACCTTCCCTAACTTCATATATGGCGCTGCATCATAATTGACATCCTGAGGAATGATTCCCTTTTCATACCAATCTCTGGCAATCTCATATTCGTGTAATCTTGCATCGTCTAACTGATCAGTTACTTCACCGTCTTCAATGAAAAAGCCACCTTCCACAATGGTAGGAAGTTTTTCATCAAACTGTCCGACACTGAAAAATACCAAAGGCTGAACATCAGATTCATTTTCTAAAATTGTTTCGTAAACAGGTGTTAAATCATCCTGAGATTTTGCAGTTTCGATTTGTTCTGCCAAGTCATATTTTTCAACCAAATCTTTTTTGAACCATAATCCTTGTTGTTGATACATTACCTGATTCATAGGAACTGCAAAAATACCATCATTCAATGCAAGTGCTTCCCAATAAGATTCAGGAAAATAATCATACAATTCAGGAGTTTCCGTTTTCAACAATTCAGAAAGGTCATAATAACCGCCCATAAGTGCATTTTGTTCATAAGGATTTTGCCAGCTGGAGGTAAACATCAAATCCCAGCCTTCTTCCTGGGATGCCAACATCATATTTGCCTTTGTTGCAAAATCACCGGGCTGAATAAATTCGATTTCTAAAGTTGCATTGATTTTTTCTTTCAGATATTTGTTGACTTCTTCCATTACTGCATCATGACCTGCCGGTACTTGATCCCCTGCAAGGATCCATTTTAAATGAACCTCCTTGCTCATATCATCTGTAGATTGCATGGCTTCTTTTGTTGTTCCGCAACCGGTTAACGCAGACAAAATCATACTTCCAGCTAATAACAGTGCTCCAATTTTCTTTTTCATAAAAATCCTCATTTCGTTAAAATTTATGTGTCATGCGGATATTGGAATTAATACCCGCATGACTTTTAAAGAGAAAAGAATAATGCTTTATTGAGTTATTAGTCTCTTAATTAAGCTTGCTACCTGTGCACGGGTTGCATTTTC
>JAZQHN010000330.1:0-1955 GCA_045540615.1 Clostridia bacterium | reverse complement strand
CCTCTGTTTGTGGAGTTGCATTACATTCCATAGCTGGAGACATTGCAAGAGAAACAACAGGAGAATATGGGATGTTATCGGGTGATTTGGTGAAATTAATTCCTGCTGCAATCAAAGAAATATCAGAGGTGTGATTATGTTAAATCGAACTTATGCCGTAGTTGATTTAGATGCTGCGGCATTCAATATGAGAGAAATAAAAAATTATTTAACAGGAAATACTCAAATTATGGCTGTAGTGAAGGCGGATGCTTATGGTCATGGAGTTATTCCCATGAGTCAGGTTTTTTTAGAAAATGGCGCTGAGAGATTAGCAGTTGCATTTATTGAAGAAGCGATTCAAATTCGTAATGCAGGAATTACTGCACCGGTTGTTCTACTTGGATATACAGATGGACGTCAAGCAGAAATGCTTTTAAACTATGATGTCATTCCTACCGTTTTTGATTATGAAACTGCGAAAGCATTTTCTGATTGTGCAGTTTTAAACCGAAAAAAAATGAAAATTCATCTGAAACTTGATACGGGAATGACACGAATTGGCTTCTTTTGTAATACTAATGAAGATATCCGAGAAGTTAAGCGTCAGATTTTGAAAATTGCTTCTTTGCCAATGTTAGAAATAGAAGGAATATTTACCCATTTTACAACGGCCGATGAACCTGATGATTCTTATACTGAGAAACAATACTCTTTGTTTTGTCGGGTGACGGAAGAATTAGAACGAGAAGGGCTACATATTCCTTTGAAGCATGTTTGCAATAGTGCCGCAACACTTTTGTATCCTCATATGCATCTGAATTTGGTTCGGCCTGGAATTATTCAATATGGAATGCCGCCATCTGATTATATAGCAAAAAAAGGATTAAATGTGAAGCCTGTCATGTCTTTAAAATCAAAAATTGTTAGAATCCAACAAGTTCCGGCAGGAACCTGTGTGGGATATGGTAATACTTATATTTCTGATAAAGAAATGAAAATTGCTACTATTCCAATTGGTTATGCAGACGGACTTTTCAGAGGTTTGTCAAATTGTGCTTCTGTTTACGCCGGTGAAAAATTTTGTTCGATTTTGGGAAGAATTTGTATGGATCAATGTATGATTGACGTCACATCGGTTAACAATATCAGTACCGGGGATGAAATAACCGTTTTCGGCAAAGAAAACAATGCACATGAGCTGGCAAAATGTGCAGGAACAATCAGCTATGAATTGCTTTGTGCCGTCGGAAAACGTGTTCCTCGTGTATATATCCAAAATAATCAGGTAATTAAAGCAACGGAACCTTTGTTATTTTAGGAAGAGTTTCCAATTATTGTTCGTTGACGAAGGAGAAAAAGAGGAGTATAATAGAAGTATGCAATAGAGAAATAAAGCATACTATGGGGGCTTGATTATTTTGAAACACATTAAGGAAATCGTAATCAGTCTGCCCGATTCCGTATTGAATGAGCTGGAAAAACTGGCGAAACAGCAAAATGAAGATGTTTCAGAGTATGTTGTCAGATTAATTCGTCGGGAATGTTTTGGAATTTCTCAATCGGAAGAGGAAATGGCAGAGGGGTATCGGCAAATGGGGAATTTAAATTTAGAATGGGCCGAAAGCTATCTGCAAGCAGAGGAAGAGACGCTTAATTGGTATGAGGAAAAATTATCGGAGTGTGAACAAAATTGAATGTCAGACGAGGAGATATTTTTTACGCTGATTTAAGCCCTGTTGTCGGATCGGAACAGGGAGGCGTCAGACCGGTTTTGGTTGTACAAAATGATATAGGAAACCGGTATAGCCCGACGGTAATTGCTGCTGCCATTACCTCGAAGATTAACAAAGCAAAGCTGCCTACTCATATTGAGCTGGATGCTCAATCTTACGGATTGGTAAAAGACTCCATTGTTATGATGGAACAAATCAGGACAATTGATAAAAAACGGTTGAAAGAGAAAATTGGTCATC
>JAZQHN010000329.1:0-6146 GCA_045540615.1 Clostridia bacterium | reverse complement strand
GTTGCCAAATTAATTGAAGAATTTGAAAAGTTGCCCGGAATCGGCAGTAAAACCGCCCAACGTTTGGCCTATCATATGTTAAATATTCCCAAGGAATCTGCTCTTTCGTTTGCAGATTCTATTCGTGATGCCCGCGAAAAGGTGCATACCTGTGCCATTTGTCAGGATTTAACCGAGCATGAAACCTGTCGCATTTGTCAAAATTCAAAACGAGATCAGAAAATAATCTGTGTAGTAGAATCTCCCAAAGATGTAATTGCTATGGAGAGAACACGGGAATATAACGGTGTTTATCATGTACTGCATGGTGCTCTGTCTCCTATGGATGGTATCGGCCCCGGGGATATTCGAATTAAAGAATTGGTTTCCAGACTGGGAACTGACAATATCTCCGAGATAATTCTTGCAACCAACTCCACCGTAGAAGGAGAAGCAACTGCCATGTATCTGGCAAGATTACTAAAACCCTTTCAAATAAAAATTACAAGAATTGCTCACGGAATTCCCATGGGTGGTGATTTGGAATATACAGATGAAATTACATTGGCGAAAGCGTTGGAAGGACGGCGTGAACTATGATTGTTACATTAAGTTCCTGTGGATTGATGGGAATTGACGGATATGAAGTTGTTGTAGAAGTGGATATTTCAAGAGGGATTCCTGCCTTTGATGTGGTAGGTCTTCCTGATGCAGCAGTCAAAGAATCCCGCGAACGTGTTCGTGCTGCCATTAAAAATGCCGGTTTAGAGCTTCCCTCCCGTCGGATTACCGTTAATCTTGCCCCTGCTGATATTAAAAAAGAAGGAGCTGCTTACGATTTACCCATTGCAATCGGTATTCTCATCGCAAGTCAGCAATTAACGGTGGAACATTTAGAGGAATATGCTTTTGCGGGTGAATTGTCTTTAAACGGAGATATTCGCGGAATTCACGGAGTTCTTTCTATGACCGATTGTGCAAGACGGCATAATAAGAAATATATGGTCGTTCCTAAGGAAAATGCCTTTGAAGCGGCAGTCACAGAAGGAATTACCATCTTTGCACCCAATAATCTTGCAGAGCTTCTACTTCATTTAAACGGAACAAAACCCTTAGAGTCTGTTACATGTAACAATACAGAATATTTTCGTACAGCACGGGAAAATGCATTGGATTTTGCCGATGTAAAAGGTCAAGCTATTGCCAAATACGCATTGGAAGTGGCAGCTGCAGGCGGACATAATTGTCTTATGATTGGCCCTCCCGGGTCAGGAAAAACTATGCTTGCCAAACGACTTCCTTCCATTTTGCCTGATTTGACCTTAGAAGAGGCATTGGAAGTCACCAAAATTCACTCTGTGGCAGGCGAGCTTCCTTACCACACTCCTTTATTAACTGCAAGACCCTTCCGCCATCCTCATCATACTTCTTCTGCCATTCGGCTTGTAGGAGGCGGAACTGTACCAAAACCGGGCGAAATCAGTCTGGCTCATCACGGGGTATTATTCTTGGATGAATTTCCGGAATTTGAACATCGGGCAATTGAGGTTATGCGTCAACCATTAGAGGATGGATCTGTGACCATTTCGAGAGTAAATCAGTCAGTAACCTATCCTTGCAATGCTATGCTTATTGCCTCTATGAACCCATGCAAATGCGGTCACTTTCAGGATCCCAGACAGGAATGCACCTGCACTCCTGCACAAGTGAAAAAATACATGTCAAAAATTAGCGGTCCTATCTTAGACCGCATTGATTTACATATTCGTGTTGCAGCAGTTCAATATGACGAACTTCGTACAACAGAACAAGGCGACTCTTCTCAAACCATTCGGGAACGTGTGAATAAAGCACGTCGAATTCAATTGGAGCGGTACAAAAAAGACGGTATTTACTCTAACTCTCAGCTCACCGCACCTATGATTGAAAAATACTGTCAATTGGATCAACAGGGTTCCACCCTTTTGAATCGGGCATTTGATTCTCTGGGAATGAGTGCCAGAGGATACAGCAGAATTTTAAAAGTTGCCAGAACCATAGCTGATTTACAGGAATCAGAACAAATTACGTCATCTCATTTAAGTCAGGCAATCTCTTTTCGGTCTCTTGACCGTGAAACTGTCCAACTTTAGGAGGTAATTAATGAGAAAAATACTTTGTCTTTGTTTATTGATTTTATTACTGCCCTTGCCTGTATTGGCAGAGGACATTTCCTATACAGTATTTTATGTAGCAACCACGGGGTCTGATACGAATGACGGCAGCTTTCAAGCTCCCTTTGCCACCTTGAACCGAGCAATCAATGCCGCTGCGGGAAAAGAAAATGCAATCATCAAAATGCGTGGAGGACGGTATCAGATGACATCCACCGTCTCCTTAAATGCGAACCATAGTGGACTGACCATTGAAAATTACCGAGATGAACAGGTAATCTTATCCGGTGCTACCCTTTTTCCTTACAGCAAATTCAAAAAAGTAACCGACCAAGCGATATTAAACCGTATCATTGAACAAAACGGCAAGGATCGTGTGGTATATGCTTCCTTGGAAGAACTTGGAATTTCCGATCCCGGTACTATGAAATTACAGGGGTTTTCCGGAAACAACCGAGGCTATTCCCCTATTTTGGTATGGAAAGACACATTGATGAAATATGCCCAATACCCTAACGACGGATATTTATATACCAAAACGGTTATTAAAGCCAATGATACAAGCAATCAATACAACGGCTTAACCGCCAATCAATTTACAGTTAATTCCGACCGTCCCTCTTTGTGGAAAAATGCACCTGACATCTGGTCTCTCGGTTTTATCAAACATGACTGGGCTGATTTCACCACGCCCACCTATTTACAGGAAGACGGTTCTATTATTACATATGCTCATTCCAGTTATCCTGCAGAATCCGGCGGAAACCGCAGAATTCGTTTCTTTAATTTGTTAGAAGAACTGGATGCACCGGGTGAATTTTACATTGACCGAGAAAATAACATCATGTATTTGATTCCTCCCGAAGGGATTGAGCAGCAAGATACCTTTCATTATACTACTTATAATAATCGTTTGTTCTCTCTCAGCCGAGCAAATGATGTTACCATTCGCAACATCTGTCTGGAAGGAACCTTATCCAATGCAGTGTATGCATCAAACTGTAACAGCTTCGTGATAGACAATTGCGAGTTTAGTGCAATCGGCAATACTGCAGTTACTTTTTCCAGCTGTCTGAACAGCGGAATCAAAAATTCTTATCTTCATGAATTAAGTTCCTGCGGAGTGGCATTTTACCATTCTTCCAGCCGTCGAACTTTAACTAATACCAATTGTTTTATGACAAATTGTAACATGAAAACCTTTTCTCAGTACAAACGAACCGGTATCGCAGGAGTGGATATTGGTGCAGTAGGAGTCAGGGTTGCCCATAATGAATTTTCTGATTCCCCCTACATTGTAATTTGGTATAAGTCCAATGAATGTGTGATAGAATACAACGAATTTTATAACGTTTGTAACGATTCCTCCGATTCTGGTATTATTTACGCCGGACGCGACTGGACAACAAGGGGAAACCATATCCGATACAATTATTTTCACGATTTGAAAGCCATTGCCACCACAACAGGTATGAAAATGCAGGCAGTTTACTTAGACGATATGCACGCGGCAACGCAGGTATATGGCAATGTATTTCATAACATCTCCGCTGTTGCTTTATATGGCGGCGGACGGTACAACACTTTTGAAAACAACTTAATGTTAGAATGTGAATATCCCTTCCGATTCGATAGTCGGGGACTTGACTGGATGGATAGCGGTAACGGATCTCAAATTCGGAGCAAGCTAAATTCCGTACCCTACACCACAGGAATTTGGGCAGAAACTTACCCCGAATTAGTAGGCATTTTAAAAGATGAACCGGAAAAACCAAAGCATAATACCATCCGAAATAATGTACGGTACAAAACAAAGCCCTTAAACATTGATCAAGTGGTAAAAGATACAGGGATGGTAGAAGATGCCATTCATATTACCAACACCGATTCCTTTGTAGATTACAAAAACAAAAACTTTAATCTAAAAGAGAATTCAGAAATCAAAAAACAGATTCCCGATTGGAAGGACATTCCTTTTGATAACATCGGACGATATGAAGTAACAAAAGAAGAACGGGATGAACGTCCTGTTGCAACCAACGTAAAAATAAAAGGAACAGGGATTTCGGGGCAGCCCTTAACTGCCGACTATACCTATCAGGGAAAAGGATTCCCTGAAGGAAATACCGTCTTTACTTGGTATATTTTAGAAGGAAATTCTTATCGGGTAATTCAAGGGGCAAATAAGAGCACCTATACCCCCATCCTTTCTCAACGCGGAAAACAAATCCGTGTCACCGTCACTCCCGTAAATGTGGAAGGGACAAGCGGTACACCCGTGCGGTCAACTGTCATTACAGTTACAAGACCCTGTGCATCAGAAATCCTGACCGCAACAAAGACAGATAATAGTATTACAGTAACAAATTCTGACAGCCGGGAGGTATCTGTTACAGCAGTATATCCCACTTACCAAACGGTTGGTCTCACCAAACTGTTAATCAATTCAATCGTAGAAAGTAAAACCATCCCTACAGGAGGGATGGTCACCTTTCCGTGGAAAGAAGAACTGATTCTCTTTTGCACTGATTCGTTAGAGCCTGTGACGATAGGAGGTCCTAAATGAAAAAAATAATAGGTTTATTAGTGACATTATTACTACTTCCGCTGCCTCATGTTAATGCAGAAGACATTTCTTACACGGTACTCTATGTGGCAACAACAGGAGCTGACACCAATGACGGAAGTTTTCAATCTCCCTTTGCCACCTTACAAAAAGCAGTCAGTGTTGCATCCGGGAAACAAAATGTCATCATTAAAATGCGGGAAGGGCGTTATCCTACAACCTCTTGCATCAATTTAAATAATAAACACAATGGATTAACAATTAAAAATTACAAAGATGAAACCGTTGTGTTAACAGGAGCAAAGGAAATCCCCTTCTCCGCCTTTCAAAAGGTTACTGATCAGGCAATCTTAGACCGTATCATCGAACAAGAAGGAAAAGATAAGGTGATGCAGGTTTCCTTGCCACAAGTGGGAATTACCCAATGGGGAGGTCCTACCCTGCAAGGATTTTATGTAGGTTCTCAATTTCCGCCCATTCTCACATGGGAAGATTCTTTGTTGCGGTTTGCAGAATATCCCAATCAAGGGTATGTATACAGCGATCAGATTTTCCAGGACGGTTCCTCCGGCACATACTGGAGTGGCGTTCGCCAATGTGAATTTACGGTTAACTCTGACCGTTGGAAGCAGTGGTCAGAAGCAACAGATATTTGGTCACTAGGCTTTCTCCGTGTTGATTGGGCAGATTTTTCCACTCCCTCCACCGTAAACAGTCAAGGCACCATTACCGCTTATGTGCCCAACAATTATTACGCAGTTTCTAATCGTAGAATCCGCTTTTTCAATTTATTGGAAGAGCTTGATGTTCCCAACGAATATTATATTGACCAAAAAAGCGGAACTCTTTATCTGATTCCGCCGGAAGGAATTACAGAAAAAGATAGTCTTTCGTACACCACATATTCTGATCGGTTTTTCTATATTTCAGGTGCCGAGAATATCACATTAAAGGGACTCCGTATGGAAGGTACAAGAAGCAACGGGGTTTATATTAACAGTTGTAACAATTTCGTGATTGACAACTGCGAAATTACCGCCATCGGAAATACAGCAGTTTATTTTAACAACTGTCTGAACAGCGGAATCAAAAATTCCTATCTTCACGAATTAAGCTCGGGTGGGGTTCATTTTCAGAATTGCGGAAGCAGAAGAACGTTGACCCGTTCCAACTGTTTTTTGGAAAATTCTAAAATCAAAACCTTTTCTCAATATCGCAGAACCTATTGTCCCGGTGTATATTTAGACGGAACGGGAATTCGGATTGCTCATAATGAATTTACCGATTCTCCCCACTTTGCTTCCCGATACGAAGCCAACGAATGTGTGTTTGAATACAATGAATTTTACAACATCTGCAACGATACCTCAGATGCAGGTGTGTTATATTCTGGAAGAGATTGGAGTACTAGAGGAAATCTAATCCGCTATAATTATTTTCATGATATG
>JAZQHN010000328.1:0-2604 GCA_045540615.1 Clostridia bacterium | reverse complement strand
ATTGGAATAGGAAATGTATGGAAATTTCCTTATATGGCAGGTCAGTACGGCGGCGGAATTTTTGTACTGTTTTATTTGTTTTTCTTGTTGGTCCTCGGGGTTCCTGCTCTCAGCGTAGAATTTACTTTAGGAAGAAAAGCACAAACGAGTCCTGTTAAATTGTATCAGAAATTAGAAAAACCAAGTCAAAAATGGCATATCCACGGATATGCAGCAATGATTGGTAATTATTTGCTTATGATGTTTTACACGGTAGTATCCGGCTGGATGATTCACTATTTTGTTATGACAGCAAAGGGAACTTTTACCGGACAGAATGCACAGCAAATTAATGCTATCTTTGATTCCGTTTGTGCAGACCCGATCGGAATGCTTCTGTATATGGGGATTACGATTGTAGTTGGATTTTTAGTTTGCGGATTCGGTGTTCAGAACGGTTTGGAAAGAATCAGTAAAATTATGATGCTTGCACTTTTGGCGATTATGGTTGTTTTGGCAATCAATAGTATACTTTTGCCGGGAGGTGGAGAAGGTTTGGAATTTTATTTAAAGCCAGACTTAAATTCCTTCCGTGAACATGGTGTAGTTAATGTAATTATTGCGGCAATGAACCAAGCGTTTTTTACACTCAGCATCGGAATTGGTTCTATGGCAATTTTTGGGAGCTATATAGGAAAAGAACGGTCTCTTTTGGGAGAATCTGTAAGTGTGGCATTACTGGATACCTTTGTTGCATTGGCATCAGGTTTGATTATTTTTCCAGCCTGTTTTGCATATGGGGTAGATGTAGGGAGCGGTCCAAAGCTTTTGTTCGTTACACTTCCTAATATTTTTAATAATTTGCCGCTTGGTCAACTTTGGGGAAGCTTGTTCTTTTTGTTTATGATTTTTGCAGCATTATCTACGGTATTTGCGGTTTTTGAAAATATTATTTCTTGTTTTATGGATTTATTCGGAACAGAGCGAAGAAAAACCTGCGTGATTAATTGCATTTTGTTGTTACTTCTTTCTGCACCTTGTGCACTTGGGTTTAATGTATTAAGTTGGATTCAACCCTTGGGAGAAGGCACCAATATTATGGATTTGGAGGATTTTCTTGTATCTAATCTACTTCTTCCCAGCGGTGCCATTGTTTATGTTTTATTTGCAACATCAAGATATGGACTTGGTTGGAAACAGTTTATGGACGAAGCAAATTTGGGTAGAGGACTAAAAATTAAAAATGGCATGAGAATTTATTATTCTTATCTTTTACCTATTCTTGTTTTGGGAATTTTTGTAATTGGTTTATTCTTCTACTTTAAATGAAGAAATAAGAGAAAAACTATAAAAAGAAGCCGTCTGGAAAATATGATGTTTCCTGACGGCTTTTAACTTGTAAATTAATTATTCTATCAATTTTTATTTTTCAGAAGAAGAATTCTTACTGATGTTCAAACTGTTTTTACAAGTAAGTGGAAAGTGCGTTTTTTTACCATCTGCCACAATTGTTTCAAATTCAAAAGGGAGAGTGATATTGTTTAAGGTTAGTGTGCCATTTAAAATGGTCAAGGTAGCATCTGTGTCTGTAATCTCTACCGTTCCCCAAGCGGAATCTATACTCCATAAGCCTTTGAATGTACCATTTACAATAGGATGAAATCCGATTTCCTTTTTCACCATATCAAAGCGAAATCCTGAATAAATGGGGATGAATGACCAGGACGCCATAGAACGGGCATAGTTACTGCCACATTCGATTTCGTTCCAGGGATTACGGTGTTCGCCCGTATAACGGTTCCGGACTGCCTGGATCAGAGTCAAGCCTTCCTCTAACATTCCTTCACTCAACATCAGACCTGCTAATGCATATTCAAATCCATGCATAGTTTCTTGACAATAGGGAACAGGAATAGCAGGTTTCTTGACACCTTCCGGATAATCACAGATCACGGTACCTGCTTCATCATCCATGCAGAATAGCCGCCAAGGGTTGTAGAAATTTCGCATGGTAGATTTATAGTTATTTTGATACAGAGAATGCAAGGCTGTCATCAATTGGTCATGATCAAAAATTTCTCCCAGACCGCACAGGTTTGCATGCCATTGTGCCAGTACTTGGTCGATGGCACATCCTTCACCGATTTGGTATTTGATTTCTTTTGCTTCGTCGTTCCAATACAATTGATAGATATCAGAACTGTGTTCTGCATAAGGATCCAATAAGCTTTTATCGGATAATTCAATTTTATGAATATAATAAGAACCGTTAAACAAATTCTTATCCGTCCATTCTTTTCCTTTAGCAAACAAATCACGATATTCTTTTGCACTATCGGTTTCTCCCAAATATTCAGCCATTTCTGCTGCAGCTTTCAATGCTGCCAGGTAAAATCCTTGCATCCAGGAAGAGGGACCGAACAATTCTGCATCTAATGTGTTATGTTGGCGACCTTCCATGACACCGTCTTTATCCAAATCCCATTTAAAAAGATTTTTTTCTGACCAGGCAAATTCTAAAGATTGCTTAATGCCTTCCCAGTTTTTCCGAAGCCAAGCATCGTCACCGCACAATTTCCATTCACGGTATGCCTTGATGATACCGCCCATCTGTCCGTCAACACA
>JAZQHN010000327.1:0-4712 GCA_045540615.1 Clostridia bacterium | reverse complement strand
GCTTCGTTCGGGACGAAGAGGTCGCAGGTTCAAATCCTGTTATCCCGACCATTACGAGTGTTTATATAGGATTTAAGAAGTTCTATGAGAACACTCGTTTTTTTGTGCCGTATATGTTTCATACTACTACACAGGCTCTTGTGTCAGGAGCTTTACAGAAATGAAAGAAGTTACACCGATGATTCTTCAGGAACTAATCGAGAAAATCGAAGTATATGCAGTAGAAGGAACAGGATTAAACCGCACCCAATCAGTAATAATACATTACAAGTTCATTGGTGAGCTTGATATGCCGGAGAATTTCGACAAGATAAAAGTCAACACAAGAAAAGGTGTTGAAGTTGAATACTTAAGAACAACTAAAATGGCATAAAAACAAAAAAGCAGGCTGAGCCTGCACCCAATCCGCGTACCATATTTGTGCGAACAACACAACACGCGATAGAGTTTTCAAAAGACCATATGCATAGAAAAAGAGTGTTCATAACTTCATACACGTTATGAACACTCGATATGGTCGGGATAACAGCATTTGAACCTGCGACCTCTTCGTCCCGAACGAAGCGCGCTACCAAACTGCGCTATATCCCGAATCAAACCTAAATTATTATATCATATTTTATAATCATTTGCAAGTGTTTTTTAGAAAATTTTTTATAATTTATGAAAAAAGGATAAGTTTTCATTTAAAGTAAAAAGCACATTGCAACACATTCACTTTACATGATAAAAAAAGTATGGTATAATTTAATAAAAAGGAGCTTGGATAAAGAATGATTACTAAAAATGAAATTCGAAAATTAAAAAAAGAAGAACGGCGTTCGATGAGTAAAGAGGATGTTCTGAAAAAAAGTAATTTAGCATGTGAGATTTTTTTACAAAGTAATATATACAAAGAAAGTAAAACTTTGATGTTGTATATGCCATTGGGGAATGAAATAAATCCTATGAAGATTGTTGAACAAGCTTATCGTGATGATAAAAAAGTTATTTTTCCTGTAACCGATGAACAAAGCGGAATAATAACACCAATTTACGCATCAGAAAATACAGAGTTTTCTATAGGTGCCTTTTCGGTATCAGAACCCAAAAGTAATTTTGTAGCAGATAAAAAGAAAATTGATGTGGTTTTGGTTCCGGGGATTGCATTTGACAAAAAGGGGAATAGAATTGGATTCGGAAAAGGATGTTATGATCAATTTTTATACCACATTTCAGCAGTAACTGTTGGGTTCTGTTACGAATCGCAGCTTTGCCCTTTGATCCCTTCGGAATCAACAGATTATGCACTTGATTTTATTGTTACGGAAAAAGAAATAATTGATTGTTTCTGACAAAAAATGCTGAAAATGCATCTTTTTTCAATCATTATGTAATTTTTGTGCAAAAAATGTAATAAAAAAGAAAGAAAATTTTCTGAATTTTTTTTAAAATTCTATTGACAAAATTTTAATATATTGTAAAATAGTAATATAGAGTAAAATTGCGGGGGGTTGTGTGTGAGAGTAATTTCCGGTGTTGCCCGTGGCACAAAATTGAAAACGGTATCGGGAACAGAATTGGTTCGACCTACTACCGATAAGGTAAAAGGTGCGATTTTTAATATGATTCAGTTTTCTGTACCGGGTGCAGTGGTTCTTGATTTATTTTGTGGATCGGGTGCATTGGGGATTGAGGCATTGTCAAGAGGAGCAGAATTTACTACCTTTGTTGATCTTTCACCAAAATCTCTTAGTGTTACAGAAGAAAATTTATTGCATACCCGTTTGAGGGAAAAAGCTGAAATTAAACGAAGTGATTGGGAAAGTTTTTTAAAGGAAACTTCAAAAAAGTATTCTTTGATTTTAGCCGACCCGCCGTATGCAATGGACATGCTTTCTCAGCTTCTTGATCGTTGTTCCAAACTAATGATTCCTGGTGGATATTTAGTTTTTGAGTGTGATAGGCGAAAAGAAGCAGTTTTTCATCCGTCCTTTTCTCTGTATCGGCATAATTGTTACGGAAGCACCGCTGTGTTGGTGTATCGGAGAGGTGAATAAAGGATGGCAATCGCAGTATATCCCGGAAGCTTTGATCCGGTCACTAACGGTCATTTGGACATTATTGAGCGTTCGGCAAAAATTTTTGACCATTTGATCGTAGCAGTTCTTCATAATCGAGCTAAAAACCCGTCGTTTACCATTGAAGAAAAGATAGAGATGCTACATATGGTAACAAAACATCTGCCAAATGTGGAAATTGACACCTTTGACGGTCTTTTGGTTGATTATGCCGAAATGAAAAAAGCACAGGCAATTATCAAAGGATTGCGAGCGGTTTCGGATTTTGAATATGAGCTTCAAATGGCAATGGCAAACCGTAAACAAAATCCTGAGATTGAGACATTATTTATGATGACAAATACAGATTACTCATTTCTAAGCTCAAGCATAGTACGGGAATTAGCTTATCACAATGGTAAGCTGGAAGGCATGGTTCCTGAGCAAATTATGCCTTTGATTTACAAAAAGTTATCGAAACCGAAAGGGGAATAAAAGTATGGATTTATTAGAATTGATTGACGTGTTGGAAGAAACTGTTGAAAAGGGGACTTCCATCCCGCTGTCCGGAAAAAGCCTGATGGACAAAGAGGAATTATTGGATTTGGTTGAAGAAATTCGCTTGAATCTTCCTGAAGATTTGAAACAGGCAAGATGGGTCAAGGAAGAACGCCAGCATATTTTGCATGAAGCACAAAAAGAAGCTGATTCTATCATTGCAGATGCAAAAGCAAAAGCAGAAGAAATGGTAATGGAAGAAGAAATTGTTGTTCAGGCTCAACAAAGAGCTGAAGATATTGTTGATCAGGCTCAGGAGCATGCACGTGAAATCCGTGAAAGCATGATGCAATATACCGATAGTCTGTTAGCAAAAGTAGAAGAAATCATTATTGATAGTCAAGATATTTTGAATCGTTCTTTAAGCAGTGCAAAAGAATCTTTAAGTAACATCAATGATGCGTTGGATTTGATTGAAGATAATCGCAAGGAAATTTCCAATCCAAACAATTAAAAACATCTTATGAATCAAAAAGAACGCTTGAATGAGCGTTCTTTTGGTGTGTCATTTAGATATTTTCTTTGATTGGCTGGCATAAACGGATGGCGACATTCCTGTAATACGTCTGAATACAGTGCTGAAATAATTTTGATCAGTAAATCCCAGTAATCTTGAAGTGGTTCCTACCGTTTCTCCTTGAAGGAGAATTTCACATGCACGGTTAATTTTCATCTGGTTGAAGTAGGAAATGATACCGATTCCTGAATATCTGGAGAAAATTCGCTTCATATTACTTTTGCTCATGCGGCATAAAGAGGATAATTGTTCAACAGTTAATGATTGATTGATGTTCTCTTTCATAATACGAACGATTTCTGTATATGCTGCAGCACTACCGGAATCAATTCTATGTAAGTCCGGAGCAGTACTGAGTAATTCAGCTAAAAACAATTCCAGACGGCTTAACTGTCGTCTGGCACCAACAGAATCATTGATTTCAGTAACTAGGATGCCATTATGCCGGAAAACCTGTTTGTTTTCTTCCATCCATTCTTCTAACATCATTCTCAGACTTGGTGATAGATAATATCTGCCGCCTATCTGTCCGGGCATTTGTTTTGCACAGAAGGAAAAAATAATCAGCTCCGGTGTGGTAGAATCCTCTGACCATATTTTATGAAATTCCATAGGGGGATGAAGAAAGCATTGACCTTTTTCAAGAACATATATTCGTTCTTCCGCAGTGATTCCCGCTTTTCCGTTAACAACGTAGACAAGCTCATAAAAATCATGGGATTCTCCATTGAAATAATAATTTTGTTCTCGTTTTACATGAAATGCTGAAACGAGAGCAGTAATATTAATTTCTCTTGGAAGTGGACAAAAAGGATATTGTTCCATTGATTCCAACTCCTTAGAGCCAAATTTAAAGAAAAAAGAGCCGAAACTCTATTTTTATTTCTTTGTGGCTATGTTATGATTATATCAGATAAAAAATTTAATGTCAAGATAAGTTTGTATCATTTACAAAATGATTGATTTGTTAGGAGGATGTATATGGATTTAACATTATTGGTAATGGCAGCAGGAATGGGAAGTCGTTTTGGCGGATTGAAGCAAATGGCACCTATGGGACCGGATGGTCAGGCGATTTTGGACTTTTCTGTTTACGATGCAAAAAAAGCAGGATTTAACAAGGTTGTATTTGTTATTAAAGAAGAAATGCTTGAAGATTTTGACAGTACGGTAGGTCAAAGAGCCCGCCGGTTTATGGATGTGGAATATGCATTTCAAAAGCAAGACTCCTATCTTGAAGGAGAAATTCCTGAAGGAAGAACAAAGCCTTGGGGAACAGCACATGCCGTGCTTTGCGCAAAAGAAAAAATCAATTCTCCTTTTGTTGCAATCAATGCAGATGATTTTTATGGTAGACATGCTTATGAATTGGTTGCCAATCATTTGAAGAGTGGCGGCGGAACCTGTATGGCAGGTTATTTACTTGGCAATACTTTGACCGAAAACGGAACGGTTTGTCGAGGGGTTTGTAAAACAGAACAAGGTCGATTGCTCAATGTTACAGAGCATGTCGATTTGGATAAAAACAGCGGTTTGGCGGAGGATACTATTGTATCTATGAACTTTTGGGGATTAAAACCTGATTTTTTTGATGTGTT
>JAZQHN010000326.1:0-7615 GCA_045540615.1 Clostridia bacterium | reverse complement strand
TATAATCCGCAAGATTTTAAAATTAGATGATGTAATTTTTGTTCGTAGTCATAGGTGTATGGATTTTTATATTCTCCTCTTATCATAGCTGCAAAGCCTTTTAGCATAGGAGTGTATCTGTCTTGTGGGATAGAGGTGGATTTTTTTGGTTTTTCTCCCCATTCAATTCCTTGCATTGATTCATAGATATCAGTAGCGATTAATCCATCAACATAATATTCCAAAGGGGATAGTTGCAAGGTGCCTTTTGTTCCGCAAATGACTAACTGTCGACGGGAAAATCCGCCCGGTTCATTTGCGCATGTTTTAGCAAATGAAATTCCGTTTTTATACCGGAATACAACCATTCCGTAATCTTCTGCACCATCAATTAAATCCGGCTCAGTACAAGTGTTCAGAGGGATTACTTCTTCGGGTTCTCCTTGAATCCGGTAAATCAGATCAATAAGGTGACAACCTAAAAACGCCATCATTCCGCCCTTGTATTCTTTTAACCATTTCCTTTTAAATATTTTATGCTCGCAATCCATGTGCGCTTCTACAGCATAGATATCACCAAGTTCTCCTGATTTTGCCCGTTTAATTGCATCACGGATAGCCGGGTTATAGCGATACATATAACCAATCTGAAAGATAAGATTTTTTTCTTTTACCAGAGAGATCAGTTGTTCAAACTCTTCTTTTGATTGACTGCCCGGTTTATCCATCTGAATATGTAATCCTTTTTCTGCTGCCATGATTGCATATTTTGTCAGATTACGATCCTCTGTTTCAATCAAAACCGCATCGAGGTCAGGATAGGATAAAATTTCTTCTACAGTCATTCGAGGAACACCATCATAATTTTGGTGATTGATATTAGCACAGGGATTGGACTCATCGTTTTCTACCACAGCATATCCGATTAATTCATATAAATCAGATAGATTTTTTAAAGATCCGACACCGCTTAGTGCATGATCGTGTCCCACTCCGATTTGTGCTGTTTTAATTTTTTTCATTCTTCATTCCTCCAGTCAAATACAACACCAATAGGAAAGTCCTGAGGTTGATGAGCAAGAACGCCAAATACTTTCCTGGCATCCTGAGGGGAAGAAATCTGATGGATTATTTTTTTGATATTTAACCGACCGCTTGCCAATAGCTTTTGCATTGCGTAAAAATCGTCACTGATTGTCCAGTTGCCGGGGCGGGATTCTACTTTTGGTCTTGCGTTGGTATGTGCCCCGATAATAGATACACCCGGAGCATGGATTTGCTGATAGAATAAAATACTGTCATCAGAATGACGTGTACAGCCTAAAAGGGTGATTCTGCCCATAGGAGCAATACATTCCAGTGTTTGATAAAGACCTTTCATCACACCAGTAACTTCAACCGCACAATCAACACCTCTTCCTTTTGTCAATTCTTTTACTTTTTCAATATATCCTTCTTCACTTGGGTCAAATACATAATCGGCGCCTAATTCCAATGCGAGTTTTCTCCGTTCGGGATTTAAATCAGCAGCAATAACAGGTGCACCGCCTGCAGCTTTTGCAAACTGGACAGCAAACAGACCAAGCAACCCTAAGCCTGCGACCAAAACGGATTCGCCGATTTCCAGCCTTGTTTTTCTGACACCTTCAATAGAAAATCCTGCAATGGGAATAAATGCAGCTTCCATGGTTGAAATGGTATCATATTCTATTTTATAAACAGTTGATGCCTTTACAAGATTATAGGAACAATGACAACCGCCAAAATGAACAATCACTTTATCACCGGGAACAACATTGGTAACATCTTTTCCGACTTTTACTACAACTCCGGATGAGCTATAGCCTAATTTTCTTGGAAAATTGTAATCCGGTTCTTTTTTGACACCGGCAATAAAGGGATCGCCAATTAAGTTTGCCCGCTCTGTCCCTGCGCTAATAGCGCTGAATTCTGTTTTCACGAGAACTTCATCCTCATGTAATTCATCAGGAAGAGTTACATCAAGATATTCTGCAACATTTGGTTCGGTAAAAATAATCTGTTTTGATTTCATAAAAAGGCACTCCTTTCTTTTAATAAATTTATTTTATCCTATTGACAATTGAAACACAAGATATTATACTATTAAAAAAGGGTACGATTCTATGAGGAGTGAGAATGTGGAATTTATTATTAACTGTCAAATCAGAATGGTTCATTTTGAGAAAAATAAAGTAACAGATAATAGCAAAGGAATGGAAAGTTTTTGTTTCGGGTATATTTTAGAAGGGCATGCAAGGTTTGAGGGAGAGCAACATACGATTACTGTTGATCCTGGAGATTTGATTTATATCCCGAAAGGAGAACGTTATTTTTCTTATTGGGAAACAGATCCTGAAATAAAATTTTATTCCTTACCTTATGAATGTTATGAAAAGAAAGAGTATTATCCTCTCCAAAAGGTGAGTGGATTACATAGAGAAATATTCGATGAAATGTTTGAATTTTCTCAAAGCGATCGTTACAAAATGATGGGGAAATTTTATGAATTTTATGGATTTATTTTAAATAAAATGAAAAAGGGAATATATGAAAAAAGAACGAACAGAATTCGTCCGGCAATTGACTATTTGAAAGTAAATATTACAAATCCTATTTCAGTAGAAAGCTTAGCAAATTTATGTTGTATGAGTCAACCTTCTTTTTATGCAGAATTTAAAAAGAATATGGGTCTTAGTCCCATTGATTATAAAAACAGACTTCGGTGTAAAGAAGCGATCTCCTTGCTAAAAAATACGGATGAAACAGTTGAGTCTATCAGTGAAAAATTAGGATTTAGTTCTGCCTCTCATTTGCGTCGGCAATTAAAACAATTTACAGGAAAAACTCCAAAAGAAATCAGAAAAGAAGAAAGTTTGCAAATCTAAAGGAAAAACCTTTCGGAAACCCTTGACAAAAAGGGATTTTCAAGGTATAATAAATACATACAGTTTTTTGTGACTGACGGATGTGCGGGATAACCGCAAGGGAGCAAGAAACGAAGAAAAAGCCGACCGTCTGGGCAGTCCTTTTTTAGGGCTGCCTTTTATCATTATGATGAGGAGGAATACGAGTGAAAAAAGTCGGAATTGTTATGGGAAGCGATAGTGATTTGCCGGTTGTGGAAAAAGCAATTGATGTATTACGTCAATATGAGGTACCCTTTGAGGTTCATGTTTATTCAGCTCACCGTACACCGGAGCAGGCAAAAGAATTTTCTTCCACTGCTCGCGAAAAGGGATTTGGTGTTTTGATTGCTGCGGCAGGAAAGGCGGCTCATTTGGCCGGTGCTGTTGCTGCTAATACCACATTACCCGTGATCGGAATCCCGATTAAATCTTCAACATTAGATGGACTTGATGCATTGCTTTCCACAGTACAAATGCCAAGTGGTATTCCTGTTGCTACCGTTGCCATTGACGGTGCAGCAAATGCAGCACTTTTAGCATTGCAAATTTTATCTGTCTCTGATGAAAGCTTGGCAGAAAAGCTGAATCAAGCACGTGTTGATGCAGCTAAAAAGGTGTTGGAAAAGAATGCGGCAATTGAGCAACAATATCAAAATTAAAAAAACACGTCTTGTCAAATGACTCACGGCAAGGCGTCGTTTTGTTTTTATTCGGTGAGTCGGAAAGGACGAAATGATATGAAAAGCTTTAGTGAAAGCTATAAAGAGGCAGGGGTAGATATTACCGCCGGCTACAAAGCAGTAGAATTGATGAAACAGCATATTGCAAAAACAATGACCCCAGGTGCTATGTCAGATATCGGTGGTTTCGGAGGTTTGTTTGAACTGGATATTACAGGAATAGAAAAGCCTGTTTTGGTCAGCGGAACCGATGGCGTTGGTACAAAACTGAAGCTGGCATTTTTACTTGATAAGCATGACACGGTAGGAATTGACTGTGTTGCTATGTGTGTAAATGATATTATCTGTTGTGGTGCGAAGCCGCAATTTTTCCTGGATTATGTTGCTGTTGGAAAAAATGTTCCTGAACGGGTTGCAGCAATTGTTTCAGGGGTTGCAGAAGGTTGCGTACAGGCAGGATGTGCATTGATTGGTGGAGAAACTGCTGAAATGCCTGGCTTTTATCCCGAAGATGAATACGATCTGGCAGGTTTTTCTGTTGGTGTGGTTGATAAGAGTAAGGTGTTAAATAACAAAGCTATTTGCGAGGGTGATGTTATCATTGCACTTCCTTCCAGCGGAGTTCATTCTAATGGATTTTCCTTGGTAAGAAAAGTATTCGATGTAGAACATAGCGATATTACTTCTCCTGTTGCAGAATTGGGTGGTAAGAGTATTGGAGAAACCTTGCTGACCCCTACAAGAATTTATGTAAAGCCCATGCTTGCATTGTTTGAACAAGTAACAGTAAAGGCGGTATCTCATATCACAGGCGGCGGTTTTTACGAAAATATTCCAAGAAGTATTCCCAAGGGTTTTGGTGCAAAAATTGAAAAATCGGCAGTTCGAGTACTGCCTATCTTTGATTTGATTGCAAAGACAGGAAATATTCCTGAACGTGATATGTTCAATACCTTTAATATGGGTGTGGGAATGAGTATTGTTGTTTCTGCAGAAGATGCCCAAAAGGCGCTCTCTGTCCTGAAAGAAAACGGAGAAGATGCATACATCATCGGTGAAATTATCCAATCAGATGAAGGTGTGGTATTATGCTGAAAACAAGGATTGCTGTATTAGTTTCAGGAGGAGGAACCAATCTTCAGGCTTTGCTTGATGCACAAGACCGAGGTGAAATTCCCAGTGGTGAAATTGTTTTGGTTGTATCCAATAATCAAGATGCCTATGCTTTGACCCGTGCTGAAAATGCCGGAGTGGAAACTGCAGTTGTATCTCGAAAAATCTATGGTGACCAATTTGAAAAGATTCTGTTACAAACCTTGCAAAATGCTGAAATTGATTTGATTATTTTAGCGGGCTTTATGTGCATTTTAAGCAAAGAGTTTACATCGTCATTTACAGATCGGATAATTAATATTCATCCGTCTCTGATCCCTTCTTTTTGCGGCAAAGGGTTCTACGGTCTCCGTGTTCATGAAGCGGCATTGGAATATGGTGTAAAGGTAACGGGGGCAACAGTTCATTACGTCAACGAGGTACCTGATGGTGGTGCTATTATTCTTCAGCGTGCTGTTGAAATTCAAGAAGGGGATACACCGGAAATCCTTCAAAAAAGAGTCATGGAGCAGGCGGAATGGAAATTGCTTCCTCAAGCTGCTGAAATGGTTTCTAAAAAATTACTGTTAGGAGAATGAATATGAATATTTATGAAGTAAAATCCATCGGTGAAAGAATCAAAGGAAATTCTTATGTAGGCCGAGGGATAGTGATTGGAAAAAGTAGCAATTGCGCTGTATCCGCTTATTTTATTATGGGACGGAGCGAAAACAGCCGTAACCGTATTTTTATTGAAAAAGGGGAGGATGTGGAAATCAATGCTTATGACCCTTCCAAGTTAGAAGATCCCTCTCTGATTATTTATTTCCCTGTTCGCAATTATGAAAATAAAATGATTGTGACCAATGGGGATCAAACAGATACGATTTATGAATTTTTGCAAAAAGGCGGTAGCTTTGAACAGGCATTGGCTACTCGTTGCTTCGAACCGGATGCACCCAATCTTACTCCGAGAATTAGCGGCATGCTTACCTTTACGGATGATGATTTTTCCTATCAGATGAGCATTTTGAAAAGTGCAGATGCAGAAGGAACTGCTTGTAATCGTTATACTTTCAATTATGAAACCTTGTCCGGTTTAGGGCATTTTATTCATACTTATGTATGTGATGGAACTCCCATTCCAACCTTCCAGGGCGAACCGGAACGAATTGCAATTCCTGATGATATTGATGAGTTTACACAGGATATTTGGAACAATCTTGATGAAGAAAATAAGGTTTCTTTGTATGTTTGTTATCAGGATTTGAAAACAGGTAAGAAAGAAACCAGATTAATTAATAAGAACGGAGGAAACGCCTGATGAAAGAATTTGAATTAAAGTATGGCTGTAATCCCAATCAGAAGCCGGCAAAAATCATGATGAACAACGGATCTGAGCTACCCATTGAAATTTTAAATGGTAAGCCAGGTTATATTAATTTCTTGGATGCATTTAACAGCTGGCAGTTGGTAAAAGAAATCAAAGAAGCTTTAGGAATGCCTGCTGCAACCTCTTTTAAGCATGTTAGCCCTACCTCTGCATCAGTCGGTCTGCCTTTAAGCGATGAATTGAAAAAGGCATGTTTTGTAGATGATATTGAAGGCTTAGATGAGTCTCCTCTTGCCTGTGCTTATGCAAGAGCACGTGGAACTGACAGAATGTCTTCTTTTGGTGACTGGATTGCTTTGAGTGATGAATGTGATGAAACTACAGCAAAACTGATTCAAAGAGAAGTATCTGACGGAATTATTGCTCCCGGTTATAGCGATAAAGCCTTGGAAATCTTAAAATCAAAGCGTAAGGGCGGATATAATATCGTTAAAATTGACCCCAATTATGTTCCGGATCCTGTTGAAGTGAAGCAGGTGTTCGGCATCACCTTTGAACAAGGCAGAAACAATTTCGAAATTAATCAAGAATTACTTTCTAATGTTGTAACAGACAATAAAGAAATTCCGGAAGATGCAAAGCGGGATTTAATTATAGCTTTGATTACATTGAAATATACACAATCTAATTCTGTTTGTTATTGTAAAGATGGACAAGCAATCGGTGTAGGTGCAGGACAACAATCCAGAATTCATTGTACCCGTCTTGCAGGCAATAAAGCAGATATCTGGCACCTTCGCCAACACGAAAAGGTTCTTAACTTACCTTTCCTGGATACCTTAGGCAGACCTGATCGTGATAATGTTATTGATGTTTACATTTCTGATGAATGTGAAGATGTACTGGCAGACGGTAACTGGCAACAGTATTTTACCCATCAGCCTGACGAATTAACTCGTGAAGAAAAGAAAGCGTATCTGTCTCAGATGAGTGGTGTTTGTCTTGGTAGCGATGCATTTTTCCCATTTGGTGACAATATTGAACGTGCTAAGAAAAGCGGTGTTTCTTATATTGCACAACCCGGCGGTTCCATTCGTGATGATAATGTAATTCAAACTTGTAATAAATACAATATGGCAATGTGCTTTACCGGCATGAGATTGTTCCATCACTAAGAGGGGGAGAAGTTATGAAAGTTATGGTTGTTGGCGGCGGTGGTCGTGAGCATGCCTTAATTCAGGCTTTAAAAAAGAGTCCGAAAATTACAAAATTGTATGCACTTCCCGGAAATGGCGGGATTGGCAGAGATGCAGAATGTGTATCGGTTGGAGCAAAGGACTTAGATGGTTTAGTTGCCTTTGCAAAAGATCATAAAATAGAGTTTGCTGTTGTAGCACCGGATGATCCTTTGGTATTAGGAGCTGTTGACCGTTTGGAAGAAATTGGAATTCCGTGCTTTGGTCCGAATAAAAATGCAGCAATTATTGAAGGCAGTAAAGTGTTTTCCAAAAATCTCATGAAGAAATACGGGATTCCCACTGCTTCCTATGAAGTATTTACCAAAATGGAGTCTGCACTGGAATATTTAAAGACTGCTCCAATCC
>JAZQHN010000325.1:0-6820 GCA_045540615.1 Clostridia bacterium | reverse complement strand
AAGTTTGCCAATCCTGCAGCAGCAGAATCCATGAGCATTTCAACAAATTCAGCAGCACCAAGAAGTCCTGTCATATTCTTCAGAGCAGTTGCAAAGGTCAGAATTAAAATTGCAGGAACCATTGCGTTGAAGCCTTTTGGGATACATTCCATCGCTTCTTTGAAGGTAATCACTCTTCTTGCAATCAGATAGATAATGGTAACAATCAAAGCTAAGATAGAACCCCAAGGTAAGCCTACCGTTGCATCGGTATTACCGAAAGCTGTAATGAAATCATCTCCGGCAAAGAATCCGCCAATATACAGCAATCCGACAATAGAAAGAATTACTAAAATAATAACAGGGAAAATCAAGTCAATAACACGACCCTTAGGATTTGCTTTCAATTCTGTTTCTTCTGCAATATCATTTTTACCACTTGTAAATAAATCTCCTTTGTTCATGGCATTGAATTCATGCAGCTTCATGGGGCCGTAATCAAACTTCATCAGAGTGATTGCAATGATGAAAACAAACATCAGCAAGGAATAAAAATTGTAGGGGATTGCACGAACAAACAGTTCGATTCCTGAAAAACCGGTGCCTTCCGTAAATTCGGAAACTGCAGCTGCCCAGGAAGAAACAGGAGCAATCATACAAATAGGTGCAGCTGTTGCATCAATTAAGAATGCAAGTTTAGCACGGGAGATTTTATGTTTGTCGGTAACAGGACGCATAACACTTCCTACAGTCAGACAGTTGAAATAGTCGTCGATGAAAATCAAAACACCTAAGATGAAGGTTGCAAGCATTGCACCAACACGGGATTTGATATGTACTTCAGCCCAACGACCGAAAGCCGCAGAACCACCTGCTTTATTAACCAAAGCAACAATAGCACCAAGGACAACCAGAAAAATAAAGATACCTGCTGTTCCGGATACTGCAGCAATTAGGCCTTCGTTCAGTACGTTGTCCAATGCACCGATGGGATGAAAGTCAGACGCAAGCAGACCACCCAAAACGATACCAATGAAAAGAGAGGAATATACCTCTTTTGTGATGAGAGCAAGTGCAATTGCAACCAACGGGGGAACCAATGCCCAAAAAGTAGCATAGAACTTGCTTACGGGTTCTTCTCCGTCGCCTGTTGCAAAAACAATTGTTGCTGTTGCAATCAGGACCAAAACAGAAAGGAACAGAGTGAAGAGTTTCTTTTTGTTTAAAATTTTCATTTTAAACCTCCTTTGTTTTTTTGAAAAATTCAAAAGAAAAGCACGAGAGGGAATTCGCTCTCGTGCAGGAATGACCTTTACGATAGCGCTCCACGAAAATTTCGTGACAGTGTACGGCATATTTTACAGCACACCAGCGAAAAACTCAGGTATAAGCTTTTCACTTCGGCGGAAATGCCTTTTATCTGCCTCTAAAATACCTTTTATCGGGACAGATTACTGATCATTTTCGCACCTCTATCTTTCCTTATTAAATTTTTCTTTTTTTACTACCTTAATGTTAACATAGAAAGACCTAAATGTCAAGCTGTTTTTTGACAATTTTCCCTCTTTTTTTCAGGAAGCTGAACTAATATAATTGCAATAAACATGAAAATGCAACCTAAGATTTCGCGTGCGGTTAATGCACCGCCTGTCAAATTCCAACCAAATGCAATTAAAATTACGGTGGAAAGGGTTGCAAATACCGATTCTAAGCTCATAATAATAGAAGCGGAGGTAGGGTCGGTATATTTCTGACCAACAATCTGAAGGGTATATGCAACTCCGCAGGACATAATGCCCGAGTAACCGATAGAAGCCCAACAATCTAAGATCGGTGCAAGCTCCGGTTCTTCAAATAAAAACATATAAATCAGGTTGAGTGCACCCGAAACAAAAAATTGAAGACAGGCAAGTTTTACACCATCTACCTTAGGAGAAAAATGGTCAATAGCCAAGATGTGTCCTGAAAATAAAAACGCACAACCAAAGGTTAATACATCCCCTTTGTTAATGGTAAAGGCTGAGTCAATACACATCAGATACATTCCAACTGTTGCAATCAAAACGGATATGATGATTGCAAGAGAGGGACGTTTTCCCATAAAAAGTCCTAAAATTGGAATGATTACCATATAAAGAGCTGTAATAAACCCTGATTTTCCGGGGCTTGTGTAAACCATACCGGCAGTTTGCAGGGTACTTGCCAAACAAAGAAAGGTACCACAAATGATTCCACCAAGAAGTAAAGTTTTATCAAGCTTTTGGATTGGTAGTCCTTTTTTCTTTTTATTAGCATCTAAAAAGTAAATAACCGGGATTAAAACAAGAGCCCCCAGCATGCAACGAACACCATTGAATGCTACAGGAGAAATCAATTCTACACCCTTGCTTTGTGAAATAAATGAAATTCCCCATACAAGGGATGTAAGAAGCAAAATCATGTTTCCTTTTAATTTCGTATTTTTCATATGTATCAACCTCCACAATACTCTATTTTAACCGTTTTTTTGTGGTTCGTCAAGGGAAAAAAAGAAAAAAGCAAGAAAAATGCAGATTTTGCTTGCAAGGATTCAGAAAATATGATACAATAGAAAAAGCATTATATAAGAAAAGGAAGGGTAAACGTATGACAAATGAAAACAGAAGCAGCTTTACAGGCAAAATTGGGTTTGTGCTTGCGGCTGCAGGATCTGCTGTCGGTTTGGGGAATATTTGGAGATTTCCTTATTTGGCGGCAAAATATGGCGGCGGAATTTTCCTGCTGGTGTATATCTTATTGGCAGTATCCTTTGGCTTTGCTTTGATGACAGCAGAAATTGCCATTGGAAGAAAAACAGGACTTAGTGCTATCGGTGCTTTTTCTGCTTTGAAGAAAAAATACACCTTTATTGGTATATTAGCATCTGTTGTTCCTGCCATTATTTTACCTTATTATTCTGTCATCGGCGGTTGGGTAACGAAGTATTTATATGCATTCGCAACAGGTGGTGCTACAGCTACAGCCGGGGATGAATATTTTGGCGGATTTATTTCTCAGACTGCAGAACCCATTATCTGGTTTACTGTTTTTATCGGCATTACTGCATTAATTGTATTGTTCGGTGTAGAAAAGGGAGTCGAAAAGGTGAGTAAAGTCATGATGCCTGTTTTGGTTGTCTTATCTCTCTTTATTGCAATTTATTCGGTATGTATGCCCGGTGCAATTGAAGGGGTAAAATACTACCTGATGCCTGATTTTAGCAAATTTTCTGTCACAACGGTTTTAGCGGCAATGGGTCAGCTGTTTTATTCCATGTCATTGGCAATGGGAATTATGATTACCTATGGTTCTTACATGAAAAAGGATGTAAATTTGGAATCCTCTGTAACCCAGATTGAGTTATTTGATACAGGAATTGCCTTTTTGGCAGGAATGATGATTATCCCTGCTGTATTTGTATTTTCCGGCGGAACCCCGGAAGCATTGGGGAAGGGTCCCAGTCTTATGTTTGTTACACTGCCTAAAGTATTTGAAAGCATGACGGGTGGAACTTTTATCGGTATTACCTTCTTTTTATTGGTATTGTTCGCTGCATTGACATCTTCCATTTCTCTGATGGAAACTGTTGTTTCTATTGTATGCGACAAGTTTAAAATGAACAGAAAACTGGCATGCCTTGTGGTGTTTATTTTCTCTGTTGCATTAGGCTTGCTGTCTTCTTTGGGATATGGAGTTTGGAGTGAAGTAAAGATTATCGGAATGCAGTTCCTTGATTTCTTTGATTTTATCAGTAACAGTGTTTTGATGCCTATTGTTGCATTATTTACTTGTATCTTTGTTGGTTATGTAATTAAGCCGAAAACAGTAATTGAAGAAATAGAATTAAATGGTAAATTCAAAAGAAAGAAGCTGTTTGAAGTTGTAATTAAGTATATTGCTCCTATTTTTATCGTATTGATTTTAGTTTCTTCTGTTTTGGATGCATTCGGAATTTTTAAAATTTAAAAAATTCATAAATAAAAATAATAGTCGTGCATGAACAAGAACGTTTGAGACTTCAATAAACCTATTGACGCATCGGTAGGTTTGAAAAAGAAAACAACCGCATGGGAATTTTGATGGTTTCCATGCGGTTGTTGGTATTTTATGCAAGCAAATACATGAGACAGGAAAGAAATGCAATTGCAGAGATGATTAAAATTCCAACGGGTATCTTTTTTCTTTTTTTGATGCTTTTTTCATAGTGATTTTGTTGGTATTGTTCGATGATTTTTTGAGCTTCTTGTACAATTCCTTCTTCTGACGCATAAAATTCTTTATTTCCCGGATTTTTTTTTAAAATTAAAATTGCCTGTTCTACCAAGCCGGAATCAATATTTTGTACTACAATAACATTTCTGGACTTTCCGTAGATCATTATAATCGCTCCTTCCGTTTGTTGTTTTTATTTTTTGCTGTAAAAAAAGAAATATACACATAAATGGAAAAAAATTGTAAGAATATGCTTGCACTTTTGAGTTTTTTAGTGTATAATAAGAGTATAGATTTGGATATTTCAGTTCATATTAATGATGAGCTGCAGATAAAAGAAAGGTGGTTTTATCAATGTCTGATCATCCTATTCAAGGTTTGATGGCAACTGCAATGCAAAGCATAAAAGAAATGGTGGATGTGAATACCATTGTGGGTTCTCCTGTAGAAACATCGGACGGAACGATTATTATTCCTATTTCTAAGGTAAGCTTCGGTTTTGCAGCCGGCGGTTCGGAATTCCATACTCCCGAGAAGGTAAAAGCTCCGGATAACACAAATTTATTTGGAGGCGGTAGCGGTGCAGGAGTTTCTATTCAGCCTGTTGCTTTTATGATTGTTGGAAAAAATCAAATTAAACTGATGCCGGTTAATCAGGATAATCCGATTGATAAGTTGGTGGATTATATTCCTGATGCAGTAGAAAAAATCAGTTCTGCTATTGTTGGAAAAAAAGAAAAGAAAGAACAGTCGGAAGAATAAAACGGATCACCTGCTCATATTTTTGAATGAGGGCAGGTGATTGTTCTGTTGAAGCAAATTATTTTATTATCCTTTTGTTTTCTGTTATTTCCTGTTAAGGGATGGTGCTATTCTGCTCAATCTGCAATTGTAATGGAGCAGAAGACGAGACAGGTGTTATTTGAATCCAATGCATACGAACAGCTTGGTATGGCAAGTACGACTAAGATTATGACAGCGATTGTTGTTTTGGAGCATGCTTTACCAAACGAAATTGTAACAGTGAGCCAAAATGCAGTTGGAGTGGAAGGATCATCCATGTGGTTGGAGGCAGAGGAAAAAATTACAGTAGAAAATTTATTATATGGTTTAATGCTTAACTCAGGAAATGATGCTGCAGTAGCTTTGGCAGAATATGTGGGCGGAACAGTAGATGAATTTTGCAATATGATGAATCGTAAAGCGAAGCAAATTGGTGCAACTCAAACAAAGTTTGTAAATCCAAACGGATTGCCTGACGAAGAACATTATACCACAGCCTTTGATTTAGCTTTGATTACTTGTTATGCCTTGGATAATGAGACGTTCAGAGAAATTGTTAGTACCCGTGAACGGAATATTCCATGGCCAGGTCGTGAATACGACAAGAAACTGGTGAATCACAATAAACTGTTAAAGCTTTATAACGGTTGTAATGGAGTGAAAACAGGGTTTACTAAGAGTACAGGAAGAGCCTTGGTTTCATCAGCTGAAAAAGATGGGACAGAGATTGTAGCAGTTACATTAAATGCTCCTGATGACTGGAATGACCATAAAAAAATGCTTGATACAGCATTTGAGTCTTACAGAACAGAAGTTGCCTTGCCAAAAAACGAATATATAATGAAGCTCCCTGTTCAAGGCGGAAAAAAGGAATTTGTACCTATTGTTTCGGAAAACTCCTTGTTTTTTTTGCAAGAAAAAGAAAAAATAATAGATTATACTGTCAAAAAAGATGCACCTGAATACTTAGAAGCACCGATAACATCAGGGCAAAAAGTGGGAAGAATTTTTATTGAATCGGATGGAGTTTTGCTTTGTGAAAGTGATTTGATTGCGGCAGAAGAGGTAGAGGAAGACAATAAGAAAAAATTATTTATTTTTTTATTTGAATTGTTACAAATTTGGATGAGGTAGGTGAGGAAGTGAGATTACAAAAGTATATGGCTGAATGTGGTGTGGCATCCAGACGGAAATGCGAAGAAATAATTAATGCGGGACGTGTTATGGTAAATGGTATTCTTGTTGTTGAACAAGGAATTCAAGTCGAACCGGAGGTTGATACGGTTGCTGTAGATGGGCAGATAATTTCGCATTGCCAACAAAAGCTTTATCTTATGCTTCACAAACCAAAGGGAGTAGTAACAACGGTTTCAGACCAATTCGGAAGAAAAAATGTTTTAGATTTGATTCAATGCAGTCAGCGGATTTTTCCTGTAGGACGTTTAGATTATGATACTGAAGGTTTGCTGTTGCTGACCAATGATGGAGAATTTGCATATCAGTTAACCCATCCTAAGTGTGAAATAGAAAAGTGTTACGAGGCGAAGGTGAAAGGAATCCCTGATGAAAAAGATTTAAAAAAACTTCGTACAGGAATTGAAATAGATGGAAGACTTACAGCTCCTGCAAAAGCTGAATGGAAAAATAATAAGCTTTATCTGACGATACATGAAGGCAGAAATAGGCAGGTAAGAAAAATGCTGGATGGAGTAGGGCATCCTGTGATTGAATTGAAACGGATTTCTTTAGGGAAACTTCAATTAGGAGAATTGCCTGTGGGACATTGGCGAAATTTAACCAAAGAAGAATTGATTCTTTTAGAAAATGA
>JAZQHN010000324.1:0-1614 GCA_045540615.1 Clostridia bacterium | reverse complement strand
ACTGTTTTTCCTGATGTGCCGTACTTAATTCCGACAACATTACCAAAGCAATCAATTTCCGTTTTATCGCAAAACGGCAAAACCGTATCGCGAATCAGTTTTGCCGCATCGTCATTGTGTCCTGTAACTGAACAGGATGCTGTTAATCGTTTCAATAAATTTTTCATAGTATCACCTACAGTTCATTGACAAGCTTTTTAAATAAATTGCCTCGTTCTTCAAAATTGCGAAACATATCAAAGCTCGTACTGGCAGGAGATAAAACAACAATATCTCCTTCTTTTCCTAACTCAAAAGCACATTTAACAGCCTGCTCATAGGTTTGACAATGGTGAACTGCTACATTTGACCCTGCTTTTTTTACTGACTCTTCAATTTTATCAGCAGTTGCACCAATTAAAATCAATTGTTTTACATGCTCATCAATTACAGGCCCCAGTTCATCGTAAGGAATCCCTTTATCTTTCCCACCGGCTATCATAATTACCTTTTCAGGAAATACATTCAAGGTAGCACGGCTTCTATTGGGACTGCTGTCAATAGAACTATTATAATAAGAAACACCGTTTACTTTTTTAACAAATTCTATTCTGTGCTCTACTCCGCCAAATGTTTTTGCAACAGAGATAACTGATTTTATATCAACCAATCCAAGAGTTGCTGCAATAGCGGTCATATAGTTTTCAACATTATGACCTCCGGGGATTACAATATCCGACGTATTCATAGCCTCTTTGCCCTGAACATAAATCACGCCATCTTTTTCATAAACATCCGCTTTTCTTTTTCTTGAAAAAAATCTTACATCGCCTTTTGCATAAATTCCAAGCTTTGCAGTATCTTCATTGTCCTCGTTTAATATAACAACACCCTTTTTATCCTGATGAATAAAAATATTGGTTTTTGCCTCAATATATTCTTCATAAGATTTATGCACATCCAGATGATTGGGAGACAGATTCGTAATAACCGAAATATCCGTACTGTCTTTCATGGTGTGCAATTGAAAACTGGACAGTTCTAAAACAACAACATCGCTTTCTTTAATTTCGTCTAATTTTGACAGAAGAGGAGTTCCGATATTCCCGCCCAAATGGCAACAAATTCCTTGTTCCTTCAAAAACAAATAGATTAATGTGGAAGTTGTTGTTTTTCCGTCACTTCCCGTAATTCCTATGGTCTTTGCAGGACAAAATTGAAGAAACAATTCCATTTCAGAGGTTAAAATGCTCCCCTTTTCAACAGCTTGTTTCAATTCTGGTAAATCAAATCTGAGACCGGGTGAACGAAAAATATAATCTTGGGTTAAATTAGCAAGATAATCATTTCCCAATTGGAAGGATATTTCTCTCCCGCACGAAATTTCATCACGATTCAATTTTTCATTTTTATCACAAACAGTAATATTTGCACCGGCATCTGCAAAAAGCGGAATCAAAGGCCTGTTGCTGACACCAGCTCCTAAAATCGCAATATTTTTCCCGTTTATGTTTTTTAAAAAGTCATGCCATTTTTTATTCAAACTCATTTCCTTCCTTTCTTTAGCTTGTCATTTCATTCAATGCACGAATAACAGAAGTCGGATCGTAGCCATGTCGTTCTGTGAGCCAAGGA
>JAZQHN010000323.1:0-3039 GCA_045540615.1 Clostridia bacterium | reverse complement strand
GACATACTCAGCCAGCAAAGCACATTTCAAGGGCTTTGTTGGGTTACCCGAAGGCGTACGTAGGTACGTCGAGAGGCGAAGTTTGTTCAAAACACAAGGCATTTTATCATCGAAATTCGTTAAATGACGAATTTCTTCCTTGAATTTTTCTTTATTTTGATTTATCGGATGCATTAAAAGGCTTTATTAAGCGATTTTTTGCCTTGTGTGGTGTGTGCATTTTGCTACACCCCCATCGTGATATAAAATAGTGTTAAGATAATACGGTATATCCTTGATCTTCAATTGTCTTTTTCAGGATGTCATCGGACAATTCCTGATTTAAGGTAACAACAGCGGTTCCTTTTTCGTGGCTGACCTCTGCCCCTTCTACCTGAGGCAGCTCCTCCAGTACTTTTTTCACTCTAGCCTCACAGTGTGGGCACATCATTCCTTCAATTTTTAATGTTTTTTCCATGGTTTTTACTTCCTTTCTTTGTTTTATTTTTTTCTCTTTCTTTCTGCTTTCAATAGAGATAAAATTAAGTCGAAGAGCATTGGATACGACAAACAGGCTGGACAAGCTCATAGCGGCAGCACCAAACATGGGATTTAATTCCCAGCCAAACAGAGGAATCCAGACGCCCGCTGCCAAGGGAATGCCAATCACATTATAGAAAAATGCCCAGAACAGATTTTGGTGAATGTTTTTGAGGGTGTTCCGACTCAAACGAATGGCTTTCGGAACATCTGTTAATTTACTGTTCATCAATACCACATCTGCCGAATCAATGGCAATATCTGTTCCTGTGCCGATGGCAATTCCAACATCTGCACGGGTCAGGGCGGGGGCATCGTTAATACCGTCTCCCACCATGGCGGTTTTTCCCTTCGATTGCAGGGTACGAATGACCTGTTCCTTTTCTTGAGGAAGAACCTGGGCAATGACCTCATCAACCCCTGCTTGCATTCCGATTGCTTCTGCAGTTTTTTGGTTGTCCCCTGTCAGCATGACCACGCGGATGCCCATGCTTTGAAGCTCTTTGATTGCATGAGGACTGTCCTCCTTTATAACATCAGCTACCCCAATCACTCCCAGCAAGGTTTCATTTTTTGCAAAAAACAAGGGAGTTTTGCCCATATCTGCAAGTTGTTCTGCTTGTTTCAGAAGCTCTGGCGAAATTTTGGCGTAGTTGCTGATGAAGGCCTGATTTCCTCCTGCTAAGATGTCCTGTCCCATTTTTGCGGATAAGCCGTTTCCCGGAAAGGCTTGAAATTCGGTCACGTCCAAAGGAGAAATTCCGGTACTCTTTTGCACAATGGCTTTTGCAAGGGGATGCTCGCTTTTTTGTTCCAAAGCAAGAGCCGTTTCAAAGAGCTGTTG
The DNA here is from genome assembly GCA_045540615.1 of Clostridia bacterium. Classification (GTDB taxonomy): domain Bacteria; phylum Bacillota; class Clostridia; order HGM11514; family HGM11514; genus SIG438. Next base: position 1,676 of record JAZQHN010000323.1, on the reverse strand, counting down.
TTCTGTTACCAAAGGGGCAGGAATCATATCTGTCACTTCCGGTTTTCCTTGGGTAATGGTACCGGTTTTGTCCAATGCCACAATTTGGGTTTTTCCCGTTTCTTCCAATGCTTCGGCGGTTTTAAACAAAATTCCCTTTTTGGCACCCACACCGTTTCCTACCATAATGGCAACAGGAGTGGCAAGTCCCAATGCACAGGGACAGCTGATGACCAGCACCGAAATTCCCCGTGCCAAAGCAAAGCCGACGGATTCTCCTGTCAGAAGCCAAGCAACAGCAGCAATGATACCAATTGCCATAACCACAGGGACAAACACGCCCGACACCTTATCTGCCGCTTTTGCAATGGGTGCCTTTGTGGCAGCGGCATCGCTGACCATACGGATGATTTGAGACAGGGTGGTATCCTCTCCCACCTTGGTGGCTTCGCATTTCAAAAATCCAGATTGATTGACGGTTGCGGCATAAACGGCATCTCCTGCTGTTTTTTCCACAGGAATACTTTCCCCCGTAAGAGCACTTTCGTCAATGGCGCTGTGACCTTCCAACACAATTCCGTCTGTGGGAATTTTTTCTCCCGGTCTGACAGTAAAAATACTTCCCTTTGTTACCTGTTCTACAGGAACACTTTTTTCTTCTCCGTTGATGATAACGGTTGCTTGCAACGGGGCAAGTGCCATTAATTCTTTCAGGGCATTGGTGGTTTTTCCTTTGGAATGTGCCTCCAGCATTTTTCCTACTGTAATCAATACTAAAATCATGGCGGCTGATTCAAAATAAAACTCGTGCATATAATGCATAACAGAAGGAATATCACCCTTGATTTGTGCATCCGTCATGGCAAACAGACAAATTGTACTATACAAAAAGGATGCTCCCGAGCCTAACGCCACCAAGGTATCCATGTTGGGTGCTTTGTGAAACAATCCTTTGAATCCGTTGAGAAAGAATTTTTGGTTGATGACCATAATGCTTGCAGAAAGAAGCAACTGCATCAAACCGATTGCTATATGATTATCTGCAATCAGAGTGGGAAGCTTCCAGCCCCACATGGTATGCCCCATGGAAAGATACATAAGAGGAAGTAAGAGCAATACAGAAGCAATCAGACGAATGCCAATTGTTTTTTCTCCTGAATCGGAAGTGGTCTTTTTTTGCTCTGCTCCTTTTTTATAGGCACCATATCCTGCCTGCTCCACCGCGTCTATAATGGCTTGGTCTGTGGCGGTTCCTTCTGTGACCATGGAATTGGTCAGCAAATTGACAGAGCAGGAGGTGACACCCTCTAAGCTTGATACCGCCTGCTCCACCCTTGCGCTGCATGCTGCACAGCTCATGCCGGTTATGGTATATTGTTCCATTTCTTCACCTTCTTTTATTTCATTAATTTTTGAAGTGTGGCAACCAATTCATCTATGGTTTCATCTTTTCCTTCCCGAATGTCCCTTGCCACACAGGTTTTGATATGCTGAGACAGTAATTCTTTATTAAAAGCATTCAGTGCCGCATTTGCTGCTGCTACCTGAATTAAAATGTCGGTACAGTAGACATCCTTTTCTACCATACCCCGAATGCCCCGAATCTGCCCTTCTATTCGATTTAATCGGTTGATTAATTTTTTGTATTCTTGCTCTGTTCTTTTTTTGGTTTTACAACATTCCATAGTTCCACCTCC
>JAZQHN010000322.1:0-1952 GCA_045540615.1 Clostridia bacterium | reverse complement strand
ATCTGTCTATTTAAGAAGATTAGTTACTGATTTTAAAGTTTCTTGTTTACCTTAATCTCTTTGCACATATTTATTATTTCAACAGCAAAATCCTTTGCTTTATCAAGCATTCTGCCATACCTTCACATCCTATAGTTCTTTTTAGCTGAATTCAACTATGTTGAATTCATTATAACACAAAAGAAGAGAAATGGCAATATTAGAATTTCTCCTTTCTGTTTTATCAAGGCTTTTGTTCCGCAAATAAGTCATTTCTATTAATTTTTTCTTTTTTTTATTGAAAAAATTAAAATTATTTTGTATAATAGAATAAATAATACTATATTTTAATTGGAGAAAATAAATGAAGAAAAAGATTTTTACTCTTGCCATTGTGATAATATTATGTATCACCTTAACCAATCAGACTTTTGCAATCCGGAGCCTCCATCAGTTGCAGTCTGCTCAGGCAAAGCCCTCCTCGGGTTCCTCCGGAAAGAAAACAGTTGTGATGGAAAACGAATCCATGAATCCGCCCTCTTTGCGTTATTGTGATGCGGCATTGCTTGTTGATCTGAATTCCGGAAGAATTCTTTATGGAAAAAACAGCAAAAAAAGAGTGTACCCCGCAAGCACAACAAAGATAATGACCGCCATTCTTGCCATTGAAATGGGAGATTTTGATGAGGTGGTCTCTGCAAGTGCAAAAGCCATTGAACCGATTACCATGTATGATTCCCAGATTGGCATTCTGGTTGGCGAAAAATTGACCCTTGAGCAATTGGTTCACGCCATGATGATTCCCTCTGCTAATGATGCTGCTAACGTGGTTGCCGTGCATCTTGCAGGCTCTATCGATGCCTTTGCAGAGCTTATGAACCAAAAAGCAAAAGAACTGGGAATGAAACACACTCATTTTGTCAATGCCTGCGGTATGCATGATAACAATCATTATACTACGGTGGAGGATCTTGCTCTTCTTGCACAATATGCCATGAAAAACGAAGCCTTCCGAAGCATTGTAAAGCAATCCACTTACAAGATTGCACCCACAAATAAGTATGATACCCAACGGGAGCTATCCAATACCAATTTATTTTTAAGCTCCGATTATCACCGCATGCCCTTTTGCAACGGTATCAAAACAGGGCATACCTCAGAAGCCGGCTATTGTCTTGTTTCCTCAGCAAATTATAAAAGCAGAAATCTTCTTTCTATTGTTATGGGTTGCGACAACGAAGATTTGGAGGAACATGCATATTCCTACTTAGATTCGAAGGAATTGTTTGATTTTGGAATTAAAAATTATAAAAATTTGGTGGTTGCCGCACCTGACAGTGTTGTTCATACCGTAAAGGTGAGTCATGCCAAAGGGAAAACCGAGCTAACTTTGACGGTAGATACTCCTATCCAAGCACTTGTCTCTGCTAAAAATAAGGGATTTGAGGACATTGAAACGAACATAAAACTCCCCGAAAAGCTTTATGCGCCCATTACCAAGGGAACTGTTCTCGGAACGGTAACCTATACCTATCGGGGAACCAAAATCGGTACGGCAAAGCTGGTTGCTGCCAATGATGTGGAGCGAAGCATTTTTCTTTATCTTCTCAGCATCCTCTGGAAGATCATCAGCAGTCCCTTCTTCTTTGTTCCCGTTATCCTCATTTTGTTGATTCTCATCAATCGCCGAAGGAGAAATAAGCGTCGTCAAAGACGACTGGAGCAAAAACAAGCACGAAACGAAGCATTACGGGCACAAATGGATTCCATTACAAGAAATAATAATTCAAGATATCGTTCATAAAAGAAAAATCCCGCTATGAAAGCGGGATTTTTTTATCGTTTAATCATTCTCAATGCAGGCACAACCTCATGAAGCACTTTGACACATTCCTTTGCCTGTTCTACCGTATTTTCTCCCGAAAAACTGAATCGGATGGCGCTGTCAATTCCCTCACGGGACACACCCATTG
>JAZQHN010000321.1:0-7871 GCA_045540615.1 Clostridia bacterium | reverse complement strand
ATCATCATATTCTGATACAGCATACCCTCACATCCCTTCTGAATTTTATACTGCTATCTTACCATATTCCGTTGTTTCTGTCAAGTTGAAAGATACTGTTTTTCTTTTGGTTGACAAACTATCCAACTTATTATATAATATTTTTGGGTGAACAATATGAAAATAATTAATACAAGCAGAAAAATCTTTTTTTGTATTTTGGGAGCAATTTGGTCTGTTGCAGCATTCGATCTCTGGTTTTCAGTAGATTCTGAAACAATGACGTTTATAAAACATCCTTTGCTTTTTGGATGCCTTGTTTTGTTTTTGACATGGCTGTACACTAAAAGACAGACTTCTACAATTCATACTGTAATTGGAGCATCAATTTTTTCTATTTTGTATGCTTTAGGTGTTTTTTTGGACGGAAAAACCTATGGCTGCTTTGAAGGAATATGGAGATTTATTTTATTATTTCTTCCGGGAGCATTTCTTTTTTTTGATACTGTAGCGGGATGGTTTCTTTCTTATGAAATGAACGCAACCCAAGGAAAAGGAAAGCTTGTTATTTTTGAAAAAGCACCTTTTTGGACATCGTTTGCTTTTTTGTTGCTTTGTTGGGCGCCCTATCTGATTCTTTATTTTCCGGGCAGCATGTCTTTTGACAGTGTGTTTCAATTAAATATGTATTATGACTTCATTCCTTTTACCGTTCATCATCCGCCATTTTCAACTTATTTCATGGGCTGGGTGATGAATATTGGAAAGGAGTTGGGAAACGATGCAATCGGTGTTTTTCTTTATACACTGTTTCAAACTGTTTTGTTGGCAGGTTCTATGGCGTATGCGATTAAGAGAATGTATCGGTATGGGGTCAATATTTGGTTTTTAATTGGAACACTTTTATTTTTTGGATTGTTTCCTTTTTTTCCTGTGTTTGCTCAGGCATTGATAAAAGATACGATTTTTACAGCTCTTTTTTTACTTTATACCTTGTTTATGATAAACTATTTCAATCAAAAACAATCTGTAAAATGTTGTTTGGGATGTTTCTTTGTAATGTTGTTTTTGATGTTGTTTCGAAATAATGGCATGTTTGTGGTTTTGTTTACGGCTATTGGGTTTCTGTTTGTTCGCTCCTCTGGAAAAAAGCAATGGATTGCAATTTCTTGTTTTGCACTGATTGTGAATTTTAGCATGAACAACTTTCTTTGGCCGTCTCTTAGTATCGGCGAGGGAAGTAAGGGGGAGATGCTTTCTATTCCTTTACAGCAAACTGCAAGATATGTAAAAATTTATGGTGATGAGGTCACCAAGGAAGAACGGTTTGAAATCGGTAAAGTGTTGGAATATGAAGGATTGGGAGAGCGTTACGATCCCTTTTTGGCAGATCCGGTGAAAAATACTTATGTGAAAGATGCTACCTTGAAGGATTTAGCAGATTATTTTAAGGTATGGTTTCAAATGTATCGAAAACACCCCGGTGTGTATTGGGAATCCTTTGGAGAAAGCAGTTACCATTATTGGTACCCTGCGGTGAGAACAGAGGCTATGTTAACCTTTCAGCTTTTTCCTTATCAGAAAGGAGAAAATGCTGTTAGTGTAACACATTCTTTAGAACAATTTTCTCAAATCAGAAAGCAGCTTCGGGAAAAATTAAAGATAATAGCACAAGCAAAAGGAACGGGACTCTTATTCCGTCCAGGTCTTTATTTTTGGTGTTTGCTGTTGTTGATAATAGGATTTGTTTCTTCCAAACGAAAAAAGGAATTGATTTTTCTCCTACCCAATTTTACAATTTGGCTTACAAACGTCGCATCGCCTGTCAGCGGATGTACCAGGTACACCTTACCGATTATGATTTCAATCCCTGTTCTTATAGCAATTTATTTTAAAAGGAATAAAGTTTTTTCCAAGTGAATAAGTTGTGCTTGACAATATTTGGTATTTGTGTTAAAATTAAAAAATAAGGGAGTAGTCAGCGTACTCTATTGAGCGTGACATTGCCAACATCATGAAACCTTTTGTTTCTGGCATTGTATGAAATGACGAGACTTATCTGTTTTTTTACAGGTAAGTCTTTTTTATGAAAAGGAGGAGTATTTTGAGTATCTGGGAGTTGTTTTTATTGGCTGTTGGCTTGTCAATGGATGCATTCGCGGTAGCGATTTGCAAAGGACTTTCTGTCGGGAAAACAAAATGGCAACATTGCGTTCTTTGCGGGCTTTATTTTGGAGGCTTCCAGGCATTGATGCCCTTGATAGGTTATATTCTCGGAAAGCAATTTAGCTCTTTTATTACAGGGATTGACCATTGGCTTGCTTTTTTGTTGCTTGGTATTATCGGATTTAATATGATTCGTGAATCAAGAAGCGATGAAGAACAGTTAAATGCTTCCTTTTCACCGAGAACAATGCTTCCTTTAGCCATTGCAACCAGTATTGATGCTTTGGCAGTGGGCGTTACATTTGCTTTTTTACAGGTGAGTATTCTTCCGGCAGTTTCTTTTATTGGAGTGATTACCTTTGTTTTTGGTATTGTAGGTGTGAAAATTGGAAGTGTATTTGGTATGAAATTTAAATCTAAGGCAGAATTAACCGGGGGGATTATTCTGATTGGAATGGGATTGAAGATTTTATTGGAGCATACAGAATGGCTGAGCCATTTTTGATTTTATTTCTTGAAAAGAGTTGACAAAAAGCATAATAATTGCTATAATCAAAAGAAATTGGGGGAAAATACTGTGTTGTAAGCAACGTGGATTTGCCCCCCTGTTTTTATTCTGTTGATACGGGTGAGAAAATGAAATTGATTCGAAGTTTGATTTACCTTGGTATTTTAGGAGCCTTTTCTTATGTGACAGGAGAATTGTTTCCGAGAAGCAGAGTGCGGGAAAATGCATTTTGTTTCCAAACATTTTCTTGGGAAAAAGAGGGAAAGATATATGAAATGCTAAAAATAAAAAAATGGAAGAAAAAGCTGATTGACATGAGTAAAATTATGAAATACAGCAAAGTAAGAAAGGAGATCGGCGATTGTGTAACATCAAAGCAAGTAGCTGCGCTGATTAAAGAAACCTGCATTGCCGAAGCGTCCCATTGGTTTTTATGTATTGCATCCTTGCCGGTACGACAATTATGGAATGGTTGGTTAGGCTTTTTGATATGGTTTGTTTATTGCTTGGGGAATTTGCCGTACATCATTGTTCAGAGATATAACAGGCCGAATTTAAAACGTCTGTATCAAAAAATGATTGATAGAGAAAATAATGTAATGGAAAGGAGAATGAGGTTTGATTAACAAGAAAGGGTTTGAATTGAAGCGATGGAAGGACCCGGAATTCAAACATCTGAAATTGCTTTTGTTTTGGCCTGTTTACGGCTTGGTTTTTCTTCTGTTAGAACGGGGACTAACCTTGCAGTATCATCCTGTTCATTGTGCGTTGGATGATAGGATACCCTTTTGTGAATACTTCTTAGTTCCTTATTATTTTTGGTTTTTGTTTTTAGTCGGCATGCTGTTATATACTCTTTTGAATGACAAAGATTGTTTTGTCGGATATATGAAATTTATTATTATTACATATACCGTGACCTGTATTATCTATTTGTTGTATCCGACATGCCAGCAACTCAGACCGGTTTCTTTTAAACGGGAAGGCATTTTAACGGACATTGTTCGGTTTTTGTATGTATTCGATACTAATACAAATGTTTGTCCTTCTATTCATGTGATAGGTTCGGTGGCAGTGCTGTTTGCTTCGTGGCACACAGAACGATTTAGAAGCGTGGGTTGGCAACTGTTTTTTTGGCTGGCAACCGTGTTGATTTCTGTATCAACTGTATTTTTAAAACAACATTCTGTGATTGATATTATAGTAGCTGTTCCTCTTTGTATGATTGCATATCCTTTTGCATTCAGCAACGGAAGAAAGGAGAAAATATGAAAGAAATTAAAAATAACAGAAAACCATTTATTTTTTATTACATGATTGTGCTGGCTGTCATTATGTTTATTAACATTTTTGCAGTTCCCATGATGAATTCTGCCAGAGTGAAAACGGTGGAATATTCTGATTTTTTGACTATGATAGAGGAGAATAAAATAGAAAAAGCAGAAATACAGGATAATCAGATTTTGTTTTCTGATAAAGAAAAAGGGTTATATAAAACAGGAATTATTCAGGATCCGGAATTGGTAAATCGCTTGGATGAAGCCGGGATTGCATTCGGTTCTGAAATTATTGAAAAACCTTCTCTTTTAATGACAATATTTGCTAATTATTTATTTCCTATTTTGATTTTTGTGCTTCTTGGGCAGCTTTTAATGAAAAAAATGTCAGGAAAGTTTGGCGGAAATACCATGTCCTTTGGAAAAAGCAATGCAAAGGTGTATGTCCGTTCATCTGATGGGATTAAATTCAGTGATGTTGCAGGGGAAGATGAAGCGAAAGAAGCGTTGACTGAAATTGTAGATTTTCTTCATAATCCCCAGAAATACCGTGAAATAGGTGCCAAAATGCCAAAAGGCGCATTGTTGGTAGGCCCTCCCGGAACCGGAAAAACATTACTTGCCAAAGCGGTTGCAGGGGAAGCAAATGTTCCTTTTTTCTCTATCTCAGGTTCTGAATTTGTGGAAATGTTTGTTGGTATGGGGGCAGGTAAGGTTCGTGATTTGTTCAAACAAGCGGCAGAAAAAGCACCATGTATTGTATTTATTGATGAAATAGATACCATTGGTAAAAAACGTGACGGTGGCGGTTTGACCGGAAATGATGAGCGGGAACAGACCCTGAATCAGTTGTTAACGGAAATGGATGGTTTTGACAGTTCGAAAGGAGTTGTGATTTTAGCAGCTTCCAACCGACCTGATTCTTTAGATCCGGCATTGCTGCGTCCCGGAAGATTTGACCGCAGAATCCCCGTGGAACTGCCTGATTTAGCGGGAAGAGAGGCAATATTAAAAGTGCATGCAAAAAACATTCATGTGATGGATGGAATTAACTATAATGAAGTTGCCAGAATGGCGTCGGGAGCATCGGGGGCAGAGCTTGCAAATATTGTGAACGAAGCTGCATTGAGGGCGGTTCGCGATGGGAGACGGGCTGTGACACAAAGTGATATGATTGAAAGCATTGAAACAGTCATTGCCGGATATCAGAAAAAGAACAAGGTGTTATCCGAAAAAGAAAAACTAATTGTTTCTTATCACGAGGTTGGGCATGCTCTTGTGGCAGCTTTACAGACACATAGTGCTCCTGTAACCAAGATTACCATTATTCCCAGAACCTCGGGGGCACTTGGATATACCATGCAAGTAGATGAAGGGGAGCATAATCTTCAATCAAAAGAAGAATTGGAAAATAAAATTGCTACCTTCACAGGAGGCAGAGCAGCAGAGGAGTTGATCTTTTCTTCTGTCACTACAGGTGCTTCTAATGATATTGAGCAAGCAACTAAGATAGCGAGAGCAATGATTACCCGTTTTGGTATGAATGATGAAATCGGAATGGTAGCAATGGAAACGGTCAGCAATCAATATCTTGGTGGAGATACAGGGTTAAACTGCTCTCCTGAAATGGCGGCAGAAATTGATCGAAAGGTAATTGAACTTGTTCGGAAACAACAAGAAAAAGCTACACGGCTTTTGACAGAAAATATTAAAACATTACATCGGCTGGCAAAACACTTGTATGAAAATGAAACCATAACAGGGGATGAATTTATGACGTTGTTAAATCAGCCTGAATCAGAATGAAAATGAATCAGAGTCTCAGAATAGGAATTGATTATTCTGAGACTCATTTTTTCATAATCAAATTTGTTATTCAATAATCCGGAGAACGTTTTTATAAGAACTGTTATATATATTAAATTTTTGCTATATTTTTAAAATTCACTTGACAAATTGCTATTTTTTTGGTATAATGTAGTAAAACAATCAATCGTTTGAATTAAGATTGATCAAAGGAGGAAATGTTATGTATTATAACGAGCAAGAAACCGCTGCAAGAATTGCTGCAGTGAGAAATATCCTGAAGGAGAAGAATCTGGATGCAGCACTCATTTATTTTGATGAGCTGAATGTTGCGAATGGCTGGTATATTACCGGTTGGTGCGGACAGTTTGAAAAAGGTGCTGTTCTGATTCCTGTATCCGGAGAACCCATTTTGCTGGGCGGACCGGAAAGTGAACCCTTTGCTTTGATGGCATCTGCGGTGAAAAAGGTTCGTTGTTTCCCTGTATTTATGGTTCCGGACGAAGAATATCCCAATGCAAATATCATTGATTTTCAGACTTTGGCTCAGGAATTAAAGTCTGAAGGTACTGAAATCAAACGTCTGGGCATGGTCGGCACTACCACCATTCCTCATCAGGTTTATCTTGATTTTACTGCAGGATTCCAGGGAGTAGAAATTGTTGATATTACTGATGAATATGAAACTCTGCGTTCCTATAAATCTGCTTGGGAACGTGAAAATATTCTGGCTGCTACCGGTCTTTGTGACATGGCTTATGATGAAATGAAAAAGATGATTCTGCCTAATCGTGCAGAATTTGAAGTTGCAGCAGCAGGGGAAGCAGTTTGTCGTGCAAGAGGTGCAAACTCTTTTGCATACAGCACAATTGTTGGCTCCGGTGAACGTGCAAAAGCTGTTGTTCCTACAGCAACCAACAAAATTATGCAGGCAGGAGAATTGGTTATGATCGGGATTGCTCCCCGTATGAATGGTTATGCCGGAACCATGGGAGATACTTTGCCTGTTAATGGTGAATATACTCAGGTTCAAAAGGATTTGCTGAACCATATGCGTGAAGTAATGCAGATGACCAAAAATATGCTTCGTCCCGGTGTAAGCGGCAGAGAAATTGATGTTCCGGGAAGAAAATATTATGAGCAGCATGGATTGTTTGACTATCTGGTATGTCCTTTTGCTCATACCATCGGTCTGATGGAAGCAGAAGCACCTTTCTATGGTCCTAACAGTGATGATATTTTGAAACCTGGTATGGCTGTTATGGTTGATGTCAGCTTCTTTGGACATCCTAAACTTTTCGGCGGAAGAATTGAAACCGGTTACTTTATTACAGAAACAGGTTGTACTCCTATGTCTCCTAAGATGGATGCATATTTTGCAAAGGAACTGTAAGATGAAAGTATTAATTGGTTCGTTTCAATGTGAATCCAATACCTTTTCCAGAGCAATTGCAGGAAAAGAGGATTTTGAAGTAATCAGAGGAAATCATGTTCCTTTGAAAGCGAAAGATGTATTTGAAAAGCATGGGTACGAAATTGTGCCCATGCCTTATGCAAAAGCTTTGCCGTCCGGGAAAGTGAGTAAAGCATATTATTTGGAAATGCTGGAAGAATTTTTATCCATTGCAAAGGAGCACAAGGATGCAGATGGTGTTTATCTGTATTTTCATGGTGCTATGTTTGTTGAAGAGTTGGGCAGTGGAGAAGAATATTTTGTAAAAGCATTACGTCGGGTAATGGGCATGGGAATTCCCATTTCAGTTGCTTGTGATTTCCACGGAAATTTAAGTGATGAATATTTGAAAAATATTCAGGCTCTTTCTTCCTTCCGTACTGCACCTCATACCGACTACGACGAAACGGAATACAGAGCTGCAAATGCATTGGTTCGTATTTTGGAAGAAAAACAAATGCCGACCCTTCGTCGGTGGCATATTCCCGTTTTGCTTGCTGATGCTGCGATAACTGCCAACGAACCCTATAAAACAGTCATCGGAATGTTATCCAAGCTTGATGCAATGGAGAATGTGGTTGCTTGTACCGTTTGCAACGGTCAGCCATGGGTGGATGCTCCCTATGTAGGGGCGAGTGTTGTCGTTTCTTATTTTGGAGAAGGAACAAAGGCAATTGAGGTT
>JAZQHN010000320.1:0-3376 GCA_045540615.1 Clostridia bacterium | reverse complement strand
ATACCACAAGGTATAGCAATGATTGTCAGGTAAGAAATTGTTGGGCGGATCGTAATCTCCATCTACATGCTTTGTTACGCGGTCAGGGTTATACATATGAACCACATCATCTGCCGCCCGGAAGAAATCCATAAGCTTCGGTCTTGAGACAAAGCAATGTGGCTTATTATGAGCATTTGGGAAGGGTTCATTAATATAACTATCTAAAATACAGCAGGGATGGCTGCGAATCAGCCGTTCCATTTCCCCTGTCTGACGAAGTGCTTCACAATACTGATTAATCCGCAAGCAACCAAACAAAGGCAGATCGGTCTGTACCATCAACCCCAATCTGTCACAATAATCATAAATTTCAGATTGAACAGGACGCTGTGTAATTCTCAAAAAATTCATATTACAAAGCTTTGCAATTAATATATCATCAATCAATTGGTCAAAATCTTCGTGCATAACATCCTGTTGCTCATACCCCATGGTATTAGCACCGCGCAACCGGATTTCCTTGCCGTTTAAATAAAATTTTCCTTTTGGTTCACTTTCCACATCCTGAATAAAGGTTCTTACACCAAATTGACAGGATTTGTTTGAAACAGCCTGACCGTCAATCTTCATGGTAACCTGAACCTGATAAAGCCAAGGAGTTTCATTATTCCAAAGTCTCGGATTGGAAATTTCAATTGGTAATACAAAGCTGTTCAAACCACGTTCCAAAAACAAAGGAGTACCTGCTCCCAATTTACCTTCTGCAATCAGCTTTGCGCGGGTCAGGGTATCTCCTACCCCTGCTTCTATGTATGTCACAGGAACAACGTCTTTATATTCCGCTGTTTTTTCCTCAAAATTCTGACCAAAAACAGAAATATCAAAGGATACATTCTGACTTTCCAGCAAACTACTGTAGCAATCTACCCAAAGCTCGCTTGCATTGTCATTGACTCTGGGGAACAAATCTTCAATAAAGGTTTCGCTTTTTACTTCCAAAAACACCTTGTGACAAATTCCAAACCCGGGAGGGCAGTGATGCCAACCCACTTCCGGATCATCCCATCCAAAGCCTGTTGCCGCATAAATTTTCTCGCCATAAGACCGTCCCTCCGGACTTTCATTTCCACCCTGGATAAAATCATTTTTTACAACAACACGCAACTCATTTTGTCCCGTTCTTACCAACTCGGTAATATCAAAAGAGAATGGTGCAAAAAACCCTTCATGGCTTCCGGCATATTCTCCGTTTACAAACACATCGGTTTTGTAGTCAACAGAAAGAAAACGAATCCAAACCCGCTTTCCCTGTTCCGGCTGTTTCAAGGAAAAGGTGGTGGTATAAACCGCTTTTTGAGCACCGGTAGGTCCGCCGTAATGAGGAATGGTTACCTGTTCCTCCGGTCCGCCGTTTAAAGAATAGGTAAATTCCTTTAACTCGATCCGTTCTGTCATTTCGGAAAACTCAGGAGCAAAATTTTGCAAATAAGGTTGATATTCCAGACGCATTTTTGCCAATACTTCTTTCAATTGTGCTTCAGTGCACATTTTTTCCGGAAAAGCAAATCTTGTTCCCCCGTTTTCTAATGCAATCACCCTGTCATCCAAGGGTTTTGGTTCGGGAAAGATCAATCCTTTATTCCCATCCACATGATAGCTTGCGGCAATATCCGCAAATCTGTCGTTTGCCATAATTCACATCTCCTTTTATATCTTATTATTCTTCAAATAATGCCTTTGCAAATTCCTGAGGGTCAAAGGGACGCATATCATCCATTCCCTCTCCAACACCAATTAATTTTACAGGAATCTGTTGTTCACTCTGAATTCCGATGACAACACCGCCCTTTGCTGTACCATCTAACTTGGTTAATACAATACCGGTGATATCAGCAGTATCTCCAAATAATTTTGCCTGAGAAAGAGCATTTTGTCCTGTCGTCGCATCCAAAACAAGCAGTACTTCGCGGGAAGAATTGGGCAATTCTTTTTCTAAAACCGAAAAGATTTTATGGAGCTCGTTCATCAGATTCACTTTATTGTGAAGTCTGCCCGCTGTATCGCAAATCAATACATCTGTCCCTCTGGACTTTGCCGCACAAGCCGCGTCATACACGACCGCTGCAGGGTCTGATCCCTCCTGGTGCTTAATCATGTCAACCCCTGCTCTGTCAGCCCAAATTTGGAGCTGGTCAATTGCTGCAGCACGGAAGGTATCTCCTGCTGCTAACAACACTTTTTTGCCATCATTTTTCAGCATTGCGGCAATTTTACCGATAGAAGTGGTTTTCCCTACTCCGTTGACTCCAATCACCAAAATAACTGCAGGCGTTTTGGAAAGTTCCAATTCACAAGAAGACTGTGACATCATATCGGAAATAATGGATTTCAATTCTTCCTTTAATTCATCCGCTTCCCGAAGCACCTTTTCCTTACAGGCAGCACGAAGTCGTTCAATAATCTCCATAGAAGCATTCACACCCACATCTGCTGTAATCAATGCTTCCTCTAATTCCTCAAACAAATCTTCATCAATTTTACGGAAGGACTTAAAAACCTCCTCCACCTTTTCTGAAAAATTGTTTCTGGTTTTTGCTAATTTTTCTTTTAATCCTGAAAAAAATGCCATATTAGTTCTCCTTTACTGTCTGATGAATTAACATAATGTTTCATAACATTTCAAAAAGCTCTCTTTCTGTTTCTGAAGAGTATTCGGAAACAAATCGCAACCAAATTCGCGGTTTTCGGTCATCCACAATCGCTGGAAATTTGCAAAAATATCATCATAACATGCTTTAATACTTTCCCCTAATCGTTTGGCTGTTTCCACATCCTTTAATACATGAATGCATAGCTTAAAATAAGAAATTCTGACTGCCAGTTCAAACATTTCAAGATTTAATGCAATTTTTTCTTTGAGAATAGTACCGTCTTCTCTGCGAAGCTCTGTTGCTTCCAATTGTTTCTTAGATTGTTCCACATGTGCCAATGCTTTTTTGCAGCCGTATTCATCCACCATATCAGAAAGATGAATCTCGCTGATTCCCGTATGAGCATGATACCCCTTCCAAAGAAGAGTGGTATCATAAGAACCATTTGCCGCAAATACAAATGACGAACAACAGGGAACCTTTCCTTTTCCAAACCATGCCGCATCACCAAACGATGCCATCAACTCTGCAAGGCTTTCGGACACAGAATGGAATACGTAACGGTCCATAAAATCCAAAACATTGGATAATTGAAAATCAATGTGATTCCATGCAGTGCTGCCAAAGGTAAAGATACCACCCCCTGTCGTTAGACTCAAAAAACACGGCGATACCGCCGATATTTCAGACTGAAATGAAGCGATATCTGCACTACTATTCCTTGAGTTAAGTCAAGAAGGAAG
>JAZQHN010000319.1:0-2677 GCA_045540615.1 Clostridia bacterium | reverse complement strand
ACAGAACGACATGGCTACGATCCGACTTGAAAAAATTTAAATTATTGATTTATTTCTTCTATTATATCATACAATGGTATCAGGTGGCAAGAACTTTCCAATTTTTTGTTCATAAATTTATGAGGACGGGCATAGAATGATAGCAGAATTGGTGAAGGAGGGAACGCAATGGCGTTTGAGACGAAATATCAGGAGATTCGGTTGAATCAAATTTGTACAAGAGAGCTTGCTACAGAAATGACAGAAGGTGATGTGATTGTTCCGGATGTACAGGGGGATATCGGTAAAGTTCTTTTGGTTAAAACTTCATGTGCAATTGATACAAAAGAGATTTCCGGAGATAAGGTGGTTTTAAGCGGAAGTGTTTTGGTGCATATTTTATATTCTCCGGCGGAAGGAAGAGGGATGGAGTCTATTCATACCAGTTTGCCCTTTCAGCATACTACCCGCATAGAACATGAAGGTTGCTTTATGGATGCAAGTGCAGAAGTAGGAGAAACTTCCTATTACTTATATCATTCGAGAAAGATGAATATTAAGGTGACAGTTTGTATCCGAAAGGAACTATCAAAGGATGTGACTTATCAGGCGGTGACAGGATGCACAGCTGATTGTGAAACGGAACTGAAATATCGGGAAGTTCCAAATTTAGAGCAGCATATTTGTTCAGAACAGGTGTTAGCCGTTAGAGAACAAACAGGATTGGGCGGATCCCTTCCTGATATTGGGAGAATCCTTTTTTATGAAGGGAAAATCAGAGAGCCTGAAATTCGGTTTATGACCAATAAAGCAATGCTTCAAGGGGAAATTGTACTGAGTTTCTTCTATTATAGTATAGAAGATACATTGGAATTTGCAGAGCATGTGATTCCCTTTACAGAAGTGGTAGATGCCTTGGGTGTATCGGAAGAAATGGAAAACAATTCTTTGATGACACTTTCGGGGCTTCAAATGAAATCAGAAGAAGATGTGGAAGGGGATATGCGTCAGATTTTTTTGGATGCAAAAATAAGAGTAAGGATACACGGAGAAAGAAAAGAAACCGTTTTGGTTGCAGAGGATTTATTTTGTACGGAATATCCTCTGAATTGTGAATACGGAACATTAAGTTATTCAGATTGTTCTTCTGTCTGTTCATCAATTGCAGAAATCAGAGAGCATGTTTTGTGCGAGGACAGTGCAGCCATTGTAAAAATAGCTTTGTTGGATTCCGCAGTAATATTATGTCGTGCAGAATTTTCGGGAGAGCATACTTTGATTGAAGGAAAAAATACCGTTTCGGTGTTGTATCAAAATTCTGAAGAAGAATATTGCAGTTATCAAAAAGAAATTCCCTTTTCTTGTCAATTAGAAGGGGAATGGAGTCTTGCGGATTTGTATGCCAGAACAGGACATTTTTCTTACCATCTGCTTTCCGGAACAGAGATAGAAATCAGGGGTACTATTTATATAGAAGGAACTGCAGAAAAAAAGGTAAAAATTCCCTGTACCACGCAAGCAGAAATTTCCGATAACCAAGAGTATTATGAAAACAGACCTTCTCTTGTCATTTCCTTTGTGCAACCGGAAGATACCTTGTGGGAGATTGCAAAACGGTATAGTGTGACCCGAAATAATATCATAAAAGCCAATCAGCTTGAAAATGAAAGCTTGCTTCCGGGACAAAAAATTCTGATTCCAAGATAGGTATAAATTTTCAAATGCAGGAAATACTCCCAATGAGGTGAATTGAGTGGAGTATTTGAAAGCATTTTTGGTAGGCGGATTCATTTGCGTTATTGGTCAGCTGTTGATTGATTTTACCAAATTGACACCGGCACGGATTTTAACAGGATTTGTGGTTTCGGGTGTGGTTTTGACCATGGTAGGCTTGTATGAACCCCTTGTTCAGTTCGCGGGAGCAGGTGCAACCGTTCCTATTTCCGGCTTTGGTTATACATTAGCGAAGGGAACGGCAAAAGCGGTTTCGGAAACGGGCTTACTCGGTGTTTTTTCAGGCGGATTGACTGCAACTGCAGGGGGAATTGCCGCAGCAATTATCTTTGGATGGTTGGTAGCAGTTCTTTTTAAACCAAAACCGAAACGGTGATAGAAGATTCCTTGTGATAAAAAACAGGGAATCTTTTTTAAATTTATATTGAAAACAACATCAGAATGTGATATAATGAATATGCTAAACAGATTTAATATTATGATAGAATGGTGTATCTATATTTTCTCACAGAATGATACCCCTTAGTTTTCGTACTCGTTTTTTGGATTTACATAAAAATGTGAACTCCATTTAATCGAGTGCGAGAATTATATCCCATTCTATTAAATCTGTTTAGCGACTATCGGAGTTTGCGTTTTTTATGCGTCTGCTTCGGTAGGCGCATTTTTTATTTTGTAATCAAATAGGGAGGGAGGGCAAATTTCTGTTTCGCAAAATGGAAAATGTATTAAAAATGAAAGGAGCTTTTATCATGAAATCAAAAAAATTAATCGCGTTCTGCAGGAAAAACTGAAACAATCGTTTCTCCTATTCCTCAGAAACCAACTTAAGTAAGCTCTTCTTATGATGATATTAGGCATGTTATATGCTATGCATTCTGTTCGGAAAAAGACTTCAACCGGAAGAGAATCTATAGATGCTGCTTTAGAAAAGTTGGCGGAATATTCAAAAGATTATGTAAAT
>JAZQHN010000318.1:0-3657 GCA_045540615.1 Clostridia bacterium | reverse complement strand
GCCTCCGACTTTGAAAGGAATCAATACCACCACAGGGATGAAAATGAATGCGGTATATTTAGATGATATGCATTCTTCTACCGCGGTTTACGGAAATATTTTTTATAAAACCTCTGCAGTTGCTCTTTATGGTGGTGGACGGCATAACACCTTTGAAAACAACTTAATGTTAGAATGTGAACATCCATTTCGATTTGATAGTCGGGGTATGAGCTGGTCTCAAACAGGAAACGGTTCCGAAATTCGCAACCGATTATTATCCATGCCCTACACTACAGGAATCTGGGCACAAACCTATCCGGAACTTGTGAACATTTTAAATGACAACCCCGAACAACCCAAATACAACACCATTCGTAACAATGTGGTATACAAAACCAAAGCAATGCATATTGACCAGGTGGTAAAAGACAAAGGAACGGTGGAAAATGCCGTTACCATTAATAACACAAGTTCCTTTTTGGATTATCAAAACAAAAACTTTAATTTAAAATCAAATTCTGAAATCAAAAAATTGATTCCAGATTGGCAAGACATTCCCTTTGACAAAATGGGTCGGTATGAAGTGATTGACAATAATTTGAAGGAACAACCCTATGTTTCCGATTTGAAAATTTTAGGAACAGGTGTTTCAGGTCAACCTCTAACCATTCAGTATACCTATCACGGCAAAGGCTTTTCAGAAGGAAACACCGCCTTTACTTGGTACATTTTGGAAGGGAACTCCTATCAAGCAATTCAGGGAGCAAACAAAAACACCTATACTCCTACTTTGGGACAGCGCGGAAAACAAATTCGCGTCACTGTCACTCCTGTCAATTGCGAAGGAACAGGAGGAGCTCCCGCAAGATCTTCCTCTATCAGTATCACAAGGCCGTTTGCTTCTGAAATTCTGACTGCAGAAAAATCAGATAGCGGAATCAAAGTAACGAATACAGACATTCGCCTTGTTCCTGTAACTGCTGTTTATGTTACCTTTGCTACTGTAGGAAAAAGCAAAATGATTACCCATATAGAAACCAAGACCGAATCCATTTTATCAAATAACGCCTATGTTTTTGAAAACAAAAAGGATACCGATGTATTTTTATATTGTTCAGATACCTTAGAACCCATTACAATTGGAGATAAGCAATGAAGAAGCTATTATGTTTGATTTGTATTTTATTTTTTCTTCCATTAGTTCCCGTGAATGCGGAAAACATTGCCTATCATGTTTTCTACGTTTCCACCAAGGGAAATGATGCCAATGATGGCACTTTTTCTGCACCTTTTGCTACTTTGCAAAAGGCAGTGAATGCTGCAGCAAATAAATCGAATGCAATCATTAAAATTCGTGGCGGGGAATATACAGTTGCCTCTTCTGTCAACTTAAATACCAATCATACAGGATTGACCATCGAAAACTATAAAAATGAAACCGTAATTTTAAACGGTTCCAAAAAAATCCCCTTTTCTGCTTTTCAAAAGGTCACAGACCCTGTCATTTTAGACCGCATTATTGAGCAAACGGGAAAGGATTCAGTATTACAGGTTTCTCTTCCCGAAGTGGGAATCACTTCATGGAAAGGACCTACTCTCCAAGGATTTGGTACAGGTTCCTCTTTCCCCGGAATCCTTACCTGGGGAGATCATTTACTTCGTTTTGCAGAATACCCCAATCAAGGATATGTTTATAGCGACACCGTCATTCAGGACGGTTCTAAGGGCGCTTACATGAGTGGAGTTCGGCAATGTGAATTTACGATTCAGTCTGACCGTTGGAAGCGATGGCGGCAGGCAAAAGATATTTGGTCATTGGGATTTTTAAGGCATGACTGGGCGGATGTTTCCTCCCCCACGACCATAACAGAAAATGACACCTTAACTGCTTATGTCAGATCAAGCTATCTGGCAGTTCCCAACCGCAGAATCCGGTTTTTTAATCTACTGGAAGAACTGGATATTCCCAATGAATATTACATTGATCAGCAAACGGGAATGTTGTATCTCATTCCTCCCGAAGGAATCGCAGAGAACGATTATTTTTCCTATACAACCTATTCGGGTCGTTTTTTCACCTTATCCCGTGCAAATCAAGTTACCATTAAAGGGCTTTTAATGCGAGGATCAATAGGTGGTGTCATTTCTGTGAGCAATTGCACCGATACTGTGATTGACAGTTGCGAAATTACCTCTGTAGGCGGTACCGCCGTATCCTTTAGCAGTTGTACAAGAAGCGGTATCAAAAATTCTTATCTCCATGAATTACTTTCCGGAGGAGTTAACTTAAATTGCGGAAACAGAAGAACACTAACCTCCTCTGATTGTTTTGTAGAAAACTGTAAATTTAAAACCTTTTCTCAATATAGCAGAACTTATTGTCCTGCCGTTAAAGCAGAGGGTGTAGGAATTCGGGTGGCACATAACGAATTTTCTGATTCTCCTCATTTTGCCATAAGCTATACCTCCAATAACTGTATCTTTGAATACAATGATTTTTACAACATTTGTCACGATACTTCAGATGCAGGAGTCATCTACACCGGAAGAAGATGGTCAACAAGAGGCAATGTTATTCGTTACAATTATTTTCATGAGCTTAACGCCATCGAAACCACAACAGGAATGAAAATGAATGCGGTATATTTAGACGATATGCATTCTTCCACAGCTGTTTACGGTAATGTATTTTACAAAACCTCTGCTGTTGCTCTCTTTGGCGGTGGACGTTACAACACCTTTGAAAACAACTTGATGTTGGAGTGTTCCCTTCCTTTCCGTTTTGACAGTCGAGGACTTGACTGGATGGAAAGCGGAGAAAGCTCCCAGATACGAAATAATTTAAAATCCATGCCCTATACCACCGGCATTTGGGCACAAACCTATCCGGAATTGGTAAACATTTTAAACGACGAACCGGAAAAACCAAAATACAATACCATCAGAAACAATGTGCGTTATAAAACAAAACCAATGAACATTGATCAAGTGGTAAAAGATACAGGGACAGTAGAGGATGCCATTCATATTACCAATACCAATTCCTTTGTAGATTATCAAAACAAAAACTTTAACCTAACCGAAAATTCTGAAATCAAAAAATTAATCCCTGATTGGCAAGACATTCCTTTTGATGAAATCGGACGGTATGAGGTAACAAAAGAGGAACGGGATGAACGTCCCACTATAACCAATATAACCATCAACGGAACAGGAATTCCAGGACAACCTCTGACTGCTGACTATACCTATCATGGCAAAGGGTTCCCGGAAGGTAGCACTGCTTTTACCTGGTACATATTAGAAGGAAATTCCTACCAGCCAATTCCCGGGGCAAATAAAAGTAGCTATACCCCCACCCTTTCTCAAAGGGGGGAAAAAATCAGAGTAACGGTAACTCCCATAAATATCGAAGGCACCGCAGGTTCTCCCGTCAGATCTTCTTCTTTTTCTATTACAAGACCGTCAGCCTTCCATATACTCAAAGCAGTAAGAAAAGACGAATCGATTACAATCAGCAACACAGACACTCAGGAAATTTCTCTTTTTCTTTTCACTCCCGAATATCAGACATGGGACTTGCAAAAAATGTTAACTGACTGTAAGACAAATCTTATAACCGTTATGGCACAAAATTCCGTTACCTTAACTATTCCGAAAGAGAAAACATTATTT
>JAZQHN010000317.1:0-7719 GCA_045540615.1 Clostridia bacterium | reverse complement strand
GTAAGAAAGCAGACCCTGTTCTGCTCGAACCTATCATGAAGGTTGACGTTATTGTTCCCGAAGAATATATGGGCGACGTTATGGGTGACTTGAACTCCCGTCGTGGCCAGATTCAGGGAATGGAAGCTCGTCAGGGAGCTCAGGCGATTGCCGCTATGGTTCCCTTGTCCGAGATGTTTGGTTACGCAACAGAATTGCGTTCCAGAACTCAGGGTCGTGGTCAGTATACCATGTTCCCCTCTCATTATTCCGAAGTGCCTAAGAGTATTCAGGAAGAAATTATGAAAAATCGTAACAAATCTGAAGAATAATTTTCAGAAAACTATTGATTTTTCTCTCAATTTATAGTAAAATAAAATTAATCTAATTTTAAAACCGAAAGGGAGGATTTTAAAAATGGCTAAAGAGAAATTTGAAAGAAGTAAGCCCCATGTTAACATTGGAACCATTGGGCACGTAGACCACGGCAAGACTACCTTGACCGCTGCAATCACAAAGGTTTTGGGTCTGTCCGGAAAAGCTGAATTCAAAGCTTATGATCAGATCGACGGTGCACCTGAAGAAAGAGAAAGAGGTATTACAATCTCTACTGCTCACGTTGAGTATGAAACTGACAATCGTCACTATGCTCACGTTGACTGCCCTGGTCACGCCGACTATGTTAAGAACATGATCACCGGTGCTGCTCAGATGGATGGTGCTATCTTGGTTTGTTCCGCAGCTGACGGTCCTATGCCTCAGACTCGTGAACACATCTTGCTGTCCCGTCAGGTAGGTGTACCTTATATCGTAGTATTTATGAACAAGGCTGACCAGGTTGACGACCCTGAGTTGCTCGAACTGGTTGAAATGGAAATCCGTGACCTGTTGAACGAATATGAGTTCCCGGGAGATGATATTCCGATCATCGTTGGTTCTGCTTTGGCAGCTTTGGAATCTTCTGCAACTGATTCTTCTGCTCCTGAATATGAACCCATCATAAAACTGATGGCAGCTGTTGATGAGTATATTCCTACTCCTGAACGTAAGACAGATCTGCCCTTCTTGATGCCTGTGGAAGACGTATTCTCCATCACCGGTCGTGGTACTGTTGCTACCGGTAGAGTTGAAAGAGGTACTCTGAAGGTTTCTGATGAAGTTGAAATCGTTGGTCTGGTTGACGAAGCTCGTAAGGTTGTTGTTACCGGTATCGAAATGTTCAGAAAACTGTTGGATCAGGCTGAAGCTGGTGATAACATCGGTGCACTGCTCCGTGGTGTTCAGAGAACAGAAATCGAAAGAGGTCAGGTTCTGGCTAAACCCGGTTCCATCAATCCTCATACTGCTTTCTCCGGTGAAATCTACGTTTTGACTAAGGATGAAGGGGGACGTCATACTCCCTTCTTCAACAACTACAGACCTCAGTTCTATTTCAGAACAACTGACGTTACCGGTGTTATTTGTCTGCCCGAAGGCACTGAAATGTGTATGCCTGGCGATAACGTAACCATCAATGTTGAATTGATTACTCCTATCGCTATTGAAGAAGGTCTGAGATTCGCTATCCGTGAAGGCGGAAGAACCGTAGGTTCCGGCGTTGTATCTTCTATCGCAAAATAAGAAAAGCTTATAATAAGCTTGAACAATGGATTCGGTGTTATGCCGAATCCATTTTTTATGATATAAAACAGGGTTGCAGCATGAAATATCTTCTGCTGCAACCCTAAATTTTTTTTGGAAAAGATTATTCTTCAGGTAACTGATTTGTCATTTTTGCTTTCAGTTCAGGGGGATAAGAATCCTCAATTTTTTTCCTGAATGTTTTTTGGTAGTGGGTGGGAGTTTCTCCTGTAATTTTCTTAAACATGCGGTAGAAGGTGGGGTAATCCTTAAATCCTGATTTTTCAAAGGCATCCTGAGGAGTTTTTGTAGGAATATTTAAAATTTTCTTTGCCTGGAAAATGCGGCAATGATTGATATACTGCTTTACCGTCATACCAGTTTGCTGCTTAAAAGCGGTGCACAGGTATTTTTCATTGACAAAAAGTGCGGTTGCAATGTCCGCAATATGAATGGACTCTGAAAAATGCTGGTCAATATAATCAATTGCCTTTTGGGACAAGGGTATTTTATAAGATTTTTCTTGTAATTCTGCATTCCGTTTAAAACAAATTGAGAGATAGAGTAAGGTTTCCGTAAAGGTACAAAATCGCAGTACATCAAAGCCATAGCCACCATGGCTGTCATATCTAGCAAACAAAGCTTCTAATTTTTCTTTTTGTTTTTCATTCAGCTCTAAAAAGTTAGAGTGGGATTTTCCTGCACGGTTAATCCAGTATGCCATATCGGTTTTGATTTGAGGAATCTGCTCAATGACCTGAAACATGGAAGGAGAAAATTGAACCAGCACATAACGGCAATCTTCATTCAGACATTCTATCCAATGAAGATTCCAGGGTTGAATTACAATCAGATTCTTAGGTTGAGTTTCATACTCAATTTCATCAATCGTAACCCGATGCCCTCCCGTTCTGTCATAGAAAATTTGTATTTGCTCACTGGTATGCAAGTGATTTTCTTTCAAATGGTTGTCGTTGTTGGTTGACCGTTCTACAATATCATAATCTGCCATAATTTCTAAAAATGGTGTTTGTTTATATTCCATTTTTCTCACCTCATAGTTATTATAAATCAAAAAATAAAAAAAGTAAAGCCTTTTCGCAGAAAAACCTAACTTTTTGTATAGTAAAACCTATCCTTTTGCAATTGAAAAAAATGCGATTTTATATTAAAATAATGATAAGGAGGTGGGAAGATAATCAATTTGTTAAAAAGTAAGAAAAAATAAAAATGAAAGGAAGAAAAAATGATGAAAAAAATTGCATTATTATTGGTAGCAATGTTATTGCTGTCAAGTGTAGGAATGGTTTCCTTTGCTGAGATGAAGGAAGGGGAAGTACTTCTGAGCCGTGGCTATGAAACAACCGAAACGGGATGTACCATTTCTAAGGCAGATGCTTCCTATGAAACAAAAGTCAACTCTGACGGAAGTGCATGGTGGGCGCCAGATGGTTCCGTTTATTATGGCGGTTCTTATGCTTCTGTTTGGTTGGTAAAGCATCCTGCTGACAGTGTAAAACAAGGTCAGTATATGGCTGCTCGTCCTCGGGGAGGGGATGACGGGTTTGTATTTTTTGCTGATTCGGCATTTAAGACTACCTCAAGCTTTAAAATGGATTTCAGCTTTATGAATGCATCGAAATCTCCTGAGGATCACGAAAGCGGAGAATCTGCATTCGGGATTTACATTTATCCGGAAACACAAAAGACCGACGGCCGTTCTTTAGAGGGTCATATTGCTACCGTTTATGTAGGAGAAAAGATTACGGTTATTGATGATAAAACGGAAAAAGAGATTACCACCTTTGAAACGGCGCTGGATACTTGGTACGATGTAAGCATTGTGGTGGATCAGTCCAAAGAGATTCCCACCTATACTATGCTGATGAAACAATCGGCAGATGATGAATACAGTGTGATTGCATCTGATGTTTCCTTCCCGAAGGATGCGGATTATTCCAAAGGCTTGGGAACATTTGGTACCTTTGTGATTTGGGCAAATAATAATCACAACTATTCCAGATATGAAACCATGGGCTTTGATGATTTTAAAATCACCGAAATGGTTCAGAATATTCCTCCTTCCGTATCTGCAGTATTTGCATCAGGATCCGGTAAGG
The DNA here is from genome assembly GCA_045540615.1 of Clostridia bacterium. Taxonomy (GTDB): domain Bacteria; phylum Bacillota; class Clostridia; order HGM11514; family HGM11514; genus SIG438. The sequence goes on along the minus strand of JAZQHN010000317.1, from coordinate 4,000 downwards.
TAGGGGAAAGTCTGCAAGGTCTGTATCAGTACAGCGGTTCCCCGAAAGAAGGAACCAGCAGCTTGCAATGGTTGGTATGTGATACAGAAGGTGGAAAGTTTGAACCCATCGAGGGAGCAACAACAGATATTCTTTCTGTAGGAAATTCCTTAAAGGGTAAATATGTAAAATTCATGGTTACCCCTGTTAATACAGAGGGAGAAGACGGAGAACCGGGATACAGCCCGGCAGTTAAAATTATTGAAAGTGAAAAACTGTACGGTGTAGACAACCTGAACAATTTGTCCGGTGAATTGAAGGTTGCCTTTATCGGCGGTTCCATTACATACGGAACAGGTGCCAGCACCTCTGCAAGACGGTATTCCACTCAGATTATCAACAACTTCTTCAAAAAGAAGTTCCCCAACAAAGAGGTGATTGAAATTAATTCCGGTATCGGTGGAACTCCTTCCGATTTGGGATTGATGAGATTGAACCGTGAAATTTCTTCTCAGGCACCCGATGTTGTGTTTGTGGAATATGCGGTAAATGATAAATATTTTGATAAAGCAACCACACAAAGACAGTATGAAGGAATTGTCCGTCAGCTGTTAAAGCTTCCCAAACAGCCTGTTATCATTCCTCTGTACACCTGTGAAAACGGGTTGAGTGAAACCACAGCGGATTATCAGGAAGAGGTAGCACAGTATTATGGACTTGGAAGTGTCAGCTTTATCAAGTATGTGAAAGAAAATGGCGGTGAAAATACATGGAAGGGTATGACCGCAGACGGAACCCACCCTTCCGATGCAGGACATGCTAAGTACAGCGAAATTGCGATTGATGCCTTCAATGAAGCATATCACAGTTATTTCAAAACTTATGAAGTTCCTGAAAAGATTATGTCCGACCACGAGTTTGTAAAGACTCAACTGGTGCCTTATCATGAAAAGGACAGAGTAACCTATGAAGGAGATTGGTTTGCAGAAACCTCCAATGTCAGCAAGGATTCCTTCAGCGGTTATCATCACTGGGGGAATGGAACCATGACCTCTACTACTGTGGGTGATAAGGTTACCTTTACCTTTAAAGGTTCCACCATCGGTCTTTGGGCGGAAAGAGGAACCAAGCAGGGCAAAGCAACCTACTCCATTGATAATGGAAAATACACAGGTGAAATTGATGCTAACAGTGTTTATCCCATGGGTTATCCCATCTTCTTCCGTCATGATTTGGAGGAAGGGGATCATACCATTACCATTGAAAATCAGGGCGGTGGAACGGAAAATCGTTTTTCAATCGGTTATTTCTTCACAGATAACGATTATGAACTTAAATCCAATGCAGAAAATGTAACCATCACAGGTTCTTTGGAATTGGGAAAAACCTTAAGTGCAAAATTTGATTATGACGGGGATGAATCGGATTGTAGTTATCAATGGCTGTATTCCGATAACGAAAACGGTCCTTTTGAAAAAATCAAAAATGCTACCGAAAAGTCCTGGAAATCTACCACAACCTATGCCAACAAGTATGTTCGCGTGGAAGTAACGGCTAAGAACGGAAACAGCTCTCAGTCAACAACGATTCAACTTCCCGGAACGGCAGAAAGTGTTATTTATCAGCAAACATATGAAGAAATGAAGTTGGGAGAAAGCCTGACAAGTGCAAGCAACGGCTACAGTTCCTGGTTTTACAATCTGGCTGGCTCCTATGCGAATGCTTATCTGTTAAACGACAATTATTCCGTGAACGGAAATTATCTCATGTTTACTTCTGTAAATGGTACGGAAATGTTGATGCTGACCATCAATCCTTCTTACGGAAAAGATGGAGTGCTTAACTTTAACCGAAGCTTTAAGGCGGAGTTTAGCTTTAACAATTTTGTAGGAAGAACGGATAAGTATGACAATGTTGCCGGAGCCAAAATGACAGTTTGCATGTGGCCTGCCACTTTGGCAACCGACGGACGGGATCAAGCAGCTCGAACGGTTGGTCAGTTGGTAAAAGTTGTTCCCGGTACCTCCATTAGTGTGTATGATAACGGACAAGAAGTCAAGCTGGATGAAAAATACGTTCCTTCTCAGATGGAATGGTATGATATGCAGATTGATACTCATCTGGAACTTGGAGAAGAAGCTCCTACTTATGATGTTTACTTAAAGAAGAGTGCAGATAAAGAATACACTCTGATTGCAGAAAATATTTCTTATCCCAAGGATTACAGTTATGCAGGCGGTGTTTCAACCTTCGGTTTCCTGGCAAGCACTCAGCAATACGGATTGATGGCATACGATAATGTAAAGTTATACTATCCTCCGTTACAGGCAGCTGCTCCTACAGCCGAAAATATGCATATTGAAGCTGACAAAATGGCAACTGACGAATTGGTTACTGCAAAATATGATTTTGTTGATCCCAACAGCGACGAAGAAAATTTAGATGCAACCGAATTTATTTGGTACAGAGGAAATACAGCAGACGGTGAAGATTTTGAAGTGATTGAAGGAGCAACTTCCAACACTTACAAGCTGACCAAAGCAGATGAAAACAAATATCTGAAATTTGCTGTAAACCCGAAATCCATGGTGGAACCTGTAGGAGACGAATGGTTCCCAATGGAAACGGGTATCGCAGGTGCATTTGCTCCCACAGCGGATAATATCCGTCTGAAGGAAGGAGCAGTTGTAGGAAGAACCGTTCAGGCTGAATTTGATTATGCTGATTTGAACGGAGATAACCCTGGTACTCATAAGTATCAATGGTACGTTGCCGATTCTGCAACAGGCACCCCTGAAAAGATTACAGGAGAAACCTCTGACAGCATCAAGATTAAACCCGAGTACAAATATTTGTTCTTAGAAGTGATTCCTGTCAGTGAAGAAAAACCCTATGACGGAAAAGCATTGATGAGCGATGCCTTTGCAGTAAGCTCTGATAACTCTGCACCCTTGGCAGAAAATGTAAAAATTGAAGGAAACAACGTAGTAGGTGTTCCTGTAACCGGTACCTTTAAGTTCTCCGATCCTGACGGTGATACCAAGGGAGAATGTATCTATCAATGGTACATCTGTGATACAGAAGAGGGAGAATATTCCCCCATTGAAAATCAGGAAACAGATACCCTTTACTTAAATGAAACCTATCAGAATATGTATATCATCTTTGGTGTCATTCCCGTTGACTCAGCAGGAATGAAGGGCAAAGAAGTCTTAAGTGATCCTATTCTGGTAGAAGGAAAACTTCCTAATGAGCTGTTTGTTTCAGTAGACGGTAATGACGAAAACGACGGTAGCTTAGAACATCCTTTTAAAACCTTAGAGGCTGCAAGAGATGCCATTCGTCAGATGAAGAAGGAAGGTTCCTTGCCTGCGGGCGGTATGACCGTATATCTGCGGGGCGGAGAATATCAAATATCCGAAGCATTTACTTTGACCGAAGAAGACTCCGGTACAGAAGAATGCCCCATCACTTACCGTAACTACCATGATGAAAAGGTAACCATAAGCGGTAAGCAGGATATTGACTTCTCCAAATTCAGTGCAATCACAGACGAAACCATGAAGAATAAGCTTCGCTCAGAAGATGCCCGTTCCAAAGTGTTAGTTGCAGACCTTGCCGACATCGGTATGGAAAATTTCAAACCGATTGATAAGTCAGGAATGAGTGCAACAACAGAACCTTTGGTATTCTTCGATGGTGAAGTATGTAAGGTAGCAAGATATCCCAATACCAATACTTCCGCTTTGTGGCCTCTGTGTTTCTATAGCACCAGTGATGCTAAGTACAAAGGAACTCAGGAAGGATATTGGAGCCGTGAAAACCAAGGTGTTCCCGGAACCTTCTTTATTGTAAAATATGAAGATCCGGTTCTGGATACTTGGAGCTATAACAGCGAACAATGGATTATGTTCTCCTATCTGAAATATTTCTGGGCACCTGAAACCACCAAGATTACCATTGATAAGGAAAACAAATTCATCAGAGCAACCATGCAGACGGTATATGGTGTTGAAAACGG
>JAZQHN010000316.1:0-2480 GCA_045540615.1 Clostridia bacterium | reverse complement strand
AAAGGTAGAAGCGAAAATAATCGTTTCTACCTTGTTTTTTTATATTATTTCCAGTTCATCCGCCGATGGGAACTTTGGGAAATTTTTGCATATAGTGTCCTGATACCAGAAGGCAACAGAGGAAATGTCATCCTGAAGGGGAAGATATCTTGCTTCACTTCTCCAACCCAATGCCTGAATGGTAATTTTAATATCCTTTTTAAAATAAACAGGGTCGGTAATGTGCCAGCGATATAAATGAAACCGTCGTTGGGATTGGTATATTTCATTTGTTTTTTCTACCTTGTACATCCCCGAATAAGGTGTTGTAAATTCACCGTATTGACCGCCAATATCAAAATTATAGGCACCGCAAAAATAATCTTCTGTTCCTGTACCGCAGATAGTGGGAAACTCTTTATCACCGTCTAAATAAAATTTGATTTCTCCTTCACCCCACCAACCATTGTTATGGACGCCCCAAAGCATATAGGTGCCTACATAGTGTCCGTTGCCTTGTACGTTATCCAAAATGGTATAAACCTCTTTGTAGGGCAAGGGATTGACTCTGCGAAATTGGGCGTGAAAATACAGAGAATTTTCAGGGATTTTCTTTTTTTCACAATCAATCTGATAGTAAACGCAAATTTTTTCCGGGTGTCGATTTTCCAGAGTTACGTGAAAGCCTTTGAAGAAAGGCATTTCCCAGTAGCAGTTTAACGCTCGATTGGGATTACAGCATACTGCAAGACTGGAAAGCTGACGATATTCGGATTGAAGTGCAGATGCGAAGAAATCACCCAAAGGAACTTCTACGGACGGAACAGTGCTACCATCCCAGTAAATTCTTAAAATCAAATCACGGAAGACAGGGGATGATGTGGTAACCCAGATGTGTTTAATTGCTCCCTGACATTGTACATCTGCAAGACATTTGGTTTCTCCCGGTTGGATGACATAGTAAGGGGAAACCTTCCAGCCTTGTCCCAATTCTCTTGCGGCATCCTTGGCAGCTCCGTCTGTTGACATTCCTCCCATTCCTTTTTCTCCTGTGAAATTTTCAGGAGAAATGGAAAAAGTTTCAATTTCATGTGAAACACTAAGATTATTTAACAATTTTTGTTCCTCCTTATTTTTTTATTGACATTATATCATGTAATTGTTAAAATATAAATAGTAATTGTTGTTTTGTATTTAACGTTTCTTGATAAGGAGGAGCGAGATGAATATCAACTGTTGGAATCCTTACATCCGAAAAGCCATGTATTCAGTAATACCAAAGGATGTTACCATTAAAAACAGAATTATTTTTGACTATGAATTATTGTATGTAAAGCATGGGAGTTTTAAGTTGGTTTATGATGGTAAAGAATATTTGTGCCAAAGCGGTGATGTTTTGTTCATTCGACCGGGAATTACTCATCGACTTGAATGTACTTTATCAGATGTTGTACAACCCCATATCCATTTTGATTTAATTTATGATGAACTGAGTCAGGAAATTGAAATTTGTTTTCGTGATTATTGTGAACTAACGGAAAAAGAAAAAGGATTGATACGAAAAGATTTATTTCCAAAATGTGATTCGAATTCTCCTTTTTTGCAGATTCCGGATTTTAAAAAATTCTCAAATTTGTTTTTTGAGTTGATTGATTTGTATGAAAAGGGCAACAATGGTTTTGAGTTGCTATGTAAAGCAAGAATGTTGGAATTGTTGCAGGTTTTGACAGAAAATCAAAAGGAGGTAATCTCAGAAAAACCATCTGTCATTTCTGAAATTAAGCAATTTATTGATGCAAACTATGAACAAAAAATTTCATTGGAAATGTTGGAACGGCAATTTCATTACAGCCGTTTTCATATTGAAAAAGAGTTTAAAAAAATCACCGGTGAACCGGTGATGAAATATTATAATAGTCTTCGTCTTTCCGCTGCCCGTCAGATATTGAAAAACTGCTCTGTTACCGAAACAGCGGAAAAACTTGGATATTCATCTGTATATGCTTTTAGCCGTGCTTTTAAAAATGATTATGGATTTTCACCGAGAAGTTATCAGACAGATTGTAAATAGTTTCGAATTACCTGCAAGGAAACTTCTACGGATTTTGCGACAAAAGCAGGGAAATCAGCAGGGGAGTTTCCATCCGCATCGTCAGAAATGGCACGAAGGACACCGAATGGAATTTGATTAATATAGCAGGCATGACCAATCGCACCGCCTTCCATTTCGCAGCAAATACCCTGGAAATTTGAAACAATCGTTTCTTTTTGTTCGTTGGAATGAATAAATTGGTCACCTGATGCAATGGTTCCGATTTCATAAGGAACCTTTGTTTTTTGTACACTTTCTGTCAATAAACGAACAATATTCGGATCGCAGGGAAGCTTTACCATATTAATTCCGGAAAGCAAACCAACAGGATCTCCCAAAGGTGAAGTATCCATATCGTGCTGAACCACTTCATCTGCAATGGCAATTTGGCCGATGGATAATTTGTTTG
>JAZQHN010000315.1:0-8409 GCA_045540615.1 Clostridia bacterium | reverse complement strand
GCTAAGGTTTTTAACTGTTCTCTTGCTTGGATACACAGTGTTTGACTGTGTAAATTATATCCTTCAAAAAAATCAGAAGGAGTAATATTGTGATAAATAAAAATTTTTTTCGTATTTTGAATTGTTTTTATTGTTTCGTTTAATTCTGAGCCAATTGCAAAATGATGAATCAGCAAATCTCCCGGAGTATATTGTTTAACAGATTTTGCTTTTAATGCAAGTGTCGGATGGATATTAACAGCATAGATTTCACTTTGAAACCCTAATTTTTGCAAGCGTTTTTGCAAGGCGAAAGCATGGTCGGTAACAGCATCTCCAAATTGAATATCTGCTAAAATTTGATCAGCACGTTTCATGGCCTTTCTCCTGTTTTAATTGTTCTAATTCCAGTTTTAATTCGTCAATTTCTTTTTGTTGCTTATAAAATGCACTCCACATTGTATGATTAAATTCTACTTGTTGATCAAACAAAGAATCCACATACCATTGAAACATTTTTTTTGTTTTTTGTTTTAAAAAAACAATTAATTTACCGCTCTTTTTTCGATGAGAAGTAATCGGAAAATCAGAGACAATTTCCCAACGACGGTCAATATTGATACAATGTTGAACATCGCCTATTTTGCGTCTGATTTCGCCATCCGGCAAAAATTCATATTCATCCGGTTGACGTTCTGCTGCTTTTTTCATGATTTTCTGCATTACTTCATCATTTGCATTTTCAAACAGTTTCATTTATTTCTCACCCTCTTTTTGAGCCATTTCAGCCAAATAACGTTCACCGATTGTTTTGGTATCGCCTATTGCTTTGATTTTACCATGGTCAAGCCAAACAACACGGTCACAAATTTCATAAACATCATTCATATTGTGGGAAACAAACACAATTGTAATCCCTTGTTTTTTAAACTCTTTAATTTTTTCAATACATTTTTTTTGAAAGTTTGCATCTCCGACCGCCAGAATTTCATCCATTAAAAGAATCTGTGGTTCAACGTGAACAGCAACAGCAAATGCAAGACGGATATACATTCCGGAAGAATAGGTTCTGATTGGACTATCAATAAACCCTTCCAATTCGGAAAAAGCGATAATACTATCTAACTTCTTATCAATTTCTTTTTTACTTAAGCCGAAAATAGATGCATTGATATAAATATTTTCTCTTCCTGTAAAATCAGGGTGAAATCCCGCACCTAACTCTAATAGACTTGATACACGTCCCTTTGTTTTAATTTGCCCTTCTGTAGGATAAATAATTTTTGTGATTAATTTCAATAATGTACTTTTACCGGAACCATTATGACCAATCAATCCTACCGTTTCTCCTTCTTTAATATGGAGATTGATTCCCTTTAACGCCCAAAAAGTATCTGCTTTTGAGGAACGAAGCATCAGAAGACGCTCTTTTAAGGTTGTAGCCTTATCATGATAACGCTTGAATTTTTTAGAAACATCTACTACTTCTATCATTTATATTTCCTCCGCAAATCCCGGTTCTAATTTATTAAAAATCAGTACACCGGCAACAAATATTACTATCGCTTCTACAGATGCAATATATAATTCATTCCAATTTGGTGCTATCCCATAATAAATTACATTACGAAACCCTTGCACAAGAGGAGTCATCGGATTTAAAAGAAGTATTTTTTGTAAAAATTCAGGTAACATCGTCAAGGGATAAACAATGGGTGTTGCATAAAACCATGCCATTGTAACAATATTGACAATATGCTCCAAATCACGAATATAAACATTCATTGCTGAAAACATCAAACAAAATCCAGAAACTGTTACGTAGAGGATAAAAAGCAACAAAGGTAAATACAAAATATTCCAGGTTAGCGGAATTCTTGCAATAATCAATCCTCCCAAAACAACAAGCAAACCGTAAATATAATTTACCAAACCACCGGTTGCTACCGATAATGGCAATACCTGTCTTGGAAAATATATTTTTTTAACTAAGTTATAGTTTTCAACAATACAATCTGTACTTACTTGTAATGATGTAGAAAAGAAAATCCAAGGTAATAAAGCAACAAATAAAAACATTGCATAATTTTTTTCTTCCATTCTCATCAAATACGGAAAGATTAATGCATAGATTGCAAGCTGCATCAAAGGATTAATAAATGTCCATAAAAATCCAAGAAAAGAACCCTTATATCTTGTTTTTAAGTCCTTACGAACAAGACTTTTCAGCATTTCACGATATGCATACAATTCACAAAAAAAACGTTTCATATTTTATTTTTTCTCCTCAAGTGCATCAATTTGCTCCATGATACGGATTGCTTGTAAAATGGCATCTTTTGTGGCTCTATTCATTTCAAAAGACCAGTTTTTTTTCGCACAAATTTCTTTTTGTTCATCCCACAAAGTAGCAAGACGACCCATGGTCTTCTTAATTCCCGGAATATCACCGTTTTTTTGATATATTTGCGCTGCAGTAGTATAAATTTCCGCTACATGTAAATAACTGTTTTTGTCCAAAGGCTGTAGCTTTAAAAGATTTTCAGACATCTTACATGCATCATCAAATCGTCCTGTATTTACATAAAAAGTGGAAAGTTCTTTTGTTAAAATATGGTCACCGGGATTATTTTGATACGCTTTTTCAAATGTTGCTTTTGCAAGATCAGCATAATATCTCAAATTCGTTTCGTCTTTTTGAGCTGCAGCTAAATGAAATTCAATATTCCCCTTTGTAATTGCGTACATAGAATTACCAGGATCCAGAGAAACTGCTTTTGATGCATGAGAATATGCAGTTTTAGGATCGCTCACCATATATTCAGCCGTTTTATAATAACGATTCCATGCAGTCTTTCCTGTAAATCCACATATTGCTATAACAACTGAAATCAAAATAAATCCCCACTTAATCAATTTGTTGTTTGATTGTTTTGATACTTCGATATCAGATAATATTCCAAGCATTAACCATGTCATGGTGCCGATCGTATAGTAAGAAAAATCAATATCAATCATACTGTGAAGGAAAATAAACACAACAGCAACATAATATGGTGCAAACTTTTCTTTTTGTTCCGAATCAGAACGAAATAATTTTTTCAACAGAATAAGAAGTGCTAAAATTAAATATACAAAAATGAGAATTCCCAAAAATCCGCATTCAACCATTAAGCTTAATAAAAAACTGTGAGGACTGTTTGCCAAATAACGGTAAGATTGATATTGTCCGTAAAGATAGGGCCATCCACCCCCACCTATTCCTAAAATAGGATAATCTTTGAAAATGGAAAATGCATTTTTATAGAATGTTAAACGTTCTGTGACTGTTCTTGATTGCATATTAAATGTCGATACACGATGATAAATAGATTGCGGCAACACATATTTTCCAAACAAAATCAAAATTATCAACGCCACCATAACAATAGCAGCAATTATGATTCCTGTCTTTTTGTTAAAGTTAATTTTAGGTAACAGTTTTTCCAAAATAAACCCAAACAACAAGGCAAGTAAAACCGATACTATGATAAATATGATACAAAATACAGTGTTTCTGTCTGCCAAGGCAGTTCCCATTCCGCGCATAATAATTCCTGCGGAAAGAAAAGTACCAAACAAAGGAAGAGAAACGGCTCTTTTCCCTTTTGGCAAAAGCAGAAAATATAAAAATAATACAAAAGGAAATATCAGCCAGGTTCCTCTAGATTCGGAAAACAATACAGTTAACAGAGCAATCATATTCCCAGCATGCAAGCATAACTTAATCCATAATCTTTCTGTTTTTTGATACAAACTTAGTCCAAAAATAAAAACAACAGAAAGCAAGAGTGCTGAAGTATTGTGATATTGGAATAATGACATCACAAGGTTTTTATTGGTATCATAAGAACCACTGATATAATAAAGTTCGGATGCAGCCCCCAAACCAATCAGTGACATGAGAACACCTGAAAAATATAATACTGAAAGTACAAGAGTTTTATTTTTCGCAAGTAGTTCTTTTGATATAAAATAAACAAGCAAGCATCCGCTGTATTTTATAACCTCCAAAACAGAGTTACGAAGATACAAGGCGGTAAATGATGCTATTATATACACAACAACAATACCAATTACAAAAAAGTCCAAACTTTTTCCCAGCTTTTGCTTCATCGGGATGAAGAAGAAAATAATTGCACTTAAAATACCTAATAATGCAAGATAAAGAAACTGCTCTCCTTCAAAAAACATTCCTTTCATAAAGAACGTTGAAAAAGTCAGTACAAGAAACAGTACTGTCATGATGAATTCTTTTGTAAACTTTTTTTCCATTTTTTATCAACCCTTTCGGTATTAAAAGCTTTCCAGTATCGTATTCACAGTATTTACATTTACCAGAAAACAGATATATCCGTTATAAGTTACTGCATAATTTCTTTCATCATAAGGATAAAAATTCACTTCTGTCACACTTCCATCGGTTAAAGTTGCTTTATAGCATATAACAGGCAAACTGTCATCATTCGGAAGTTTGTCAGTAAAACCAATTATTTCTGCTGTTAACAGAACTTGAAATTTTTCCTTCCATAAATCACTTTCAATTTCTTTTTCGTTATAATAATAAGTTGTCTTATCTCCAGATCGTTTGATTTCCATAAAAAATTGTTCTTCACCAACATAACCTTCAAAGGATTTTACAGTCTGAATATGAGGTAAATAAACATATGGCTGCATATACATCAATGGAGAAGTTTCAAAAAATGCCAAACTGCTTTTATCAATACCGAATACTTTCTTTTTTTCCTTCCACATTGCATAACAAAATCCTGATTCGTTTTCATTTCCAATATACAAAGTGTCAGAAGCATCCTTTCCGGAAACTAACTGTAATGTATATACAGGATGATTCAAACCACATTCTTCAGGAGATAAATCATCATAATAAGCACCAATTTTTAAAGAAAGTGCAGGTGTAAGGATATTTTCAGAAAATTCTGCGGCATATACCTCTCTTGGATAGGGTTGAAGCATTTCCCACGAATTTTTGTCACCTTTCACGATTTCGTATTGATGTTCATCGGCTTGATAAACAACTTTTTTTATCCCTTCTTCAGAAGTATTAAAGAGAATTGATTTTCTGTAATATTCAAAAGGATGAAGTATATTTTCTGATTCAAGAGAACTCATTAAATAAACTGTTTTGTCCCCTTGTTTCATAAAATAATATCCATTTTTTGCTTCAGATGCATTTCCGAGGAGAAAGGTAACTTCTGACTCATCTTTTAATCCCAGACGAACTGTTGCATTAGGTGTTTCTAATCCGTATTGATCTAAATCGATAGGATTTTCATCTAAAATTCTGTTCGGTTTCAAAGTGATATAGTCCCAAGATAAACTGTTAACTGTAATTTGTTCCAATTCAATTTCTGGATTTTCTGCATAAATCCAGTTATCATCCTTTTTCTCAAAAGAAAATTTTCCATTAGAATTGGTAATGCTTATTTTTACAATATCATCCTTACCGCATGAAAATATTTCTTTTGCCATTTCATAGTCGGTAGGTGTATCTATTACTTTTGGTTCAAAGACTCCTACTCGGAACATAACATAGATTCCGATCAAACAAATTAATACGATACTCGCAATTACATTTTTTTTATTACTCAAAGGAATCTCCTCCTTGTCCAAATAATAATTCCGACAACCAAAACAACAATTGATATTACAAAAATAACAATTGTGTATGTGATTCCTTTTCCAACCGTTAATTTCAAAGTATCACTTACCAAGCTTTTTGCTCTGATTTTTACCGAATCATCCTGATGACTCATCCAGGCAATACTATTTAAGAAATAATCACCATTTGCATAGGTAGAATTATCTTCCATCAGACTGTTTAATAATATTTGGGATGTTCCGGTTACCATTACATTTGTTTCAGTTCCGTTTTGTTCTTTAATTGCTAATGCTGACATTGTGTAAATTCCGGGATTATCGCCATTTGCCGGTTCGGAAAAACCTTCCACCTCAAAATTTGTTCTTGAATATGCTTTTTCAGATGTGGAAAGCAATGGTAAAACAGTTGCTTTTTTTACATTTGCATCACTCAATGCTAAAGAAGATGAAAAAGGCACAATCATTAATGCATTTTTATTAATTCCTTCTGTGAATGCAAATGACTCCACATATGGAATAATGTTTATTGCAGCAGTTCCTCCGGAACCATAATAACGGTTTTTGTCCGTTTCATACAAGTAATCTTGATTGATTGTTATTCCCCATTCACCTAAATAAGAATGCAAGCGCTCTAAATTACTTGAGCCTACATCAAAATAAAACTGAACATTTCCGCCCTTTTCGAGATATTGATCCAATTTTTCAATTTCTTCGGCTGAAAAATCTTTTTTAGGAGCAATACAAACCATAATTTTAGCATCATTGGGAATTTCATTATTCAAAAATTGAAAATCGTTGATTGTATAAAAACTTTGATTTAGCAAGCTTTCCATAATGCCAAATTCTTTTTCCCCATGTCCTGTCATCAAATATACAGATTGTGTTTCTTCGGATAACACGTATAAAATCGCGTTGGTTAATTTATTTTCTGCTGTATATGTTTTTGTGTTATCAGAAGTGAAATCTGCAGCATTCAAGGTTTTAATGCGTTCGCCGCATTCAATTACAATTGTTCCGTAACTAAGCTGAGCTTTCCCGTCAAAACGCTTTGCAAAAGTAGGATTTTCAGAAATATCAATAGATTCAACCGTGATTTTCCCATTAGCAGCTTTTTTATAACGGTCAATTACTTCTACTGTATCATGTTGGATCGGATTTTTTTCCGACTCAATCATAAATATAGAAATATCTTTTTTCAAGTCTGATAAAATACGTTTGGTATCATCAGTCAATGCGTATATTTTATTTCTGGTCATATCAGCCTTTAAAGGATAGATTGCAACAATTTCTGAAATAATTAAATTTACAAAAAGAATGATTGCCAATACCAGACAGGTAAACAGCAAAGCATTACGACTATATTTGAAATTTTTGCTTTTTTTAGCCATTTTCCTCTCCTCCTTTAGCTCCAACGACGTTTCTCAATCACTTGCTTCGTTAAAAACAGCGCACCAAATGCGACTGACAAATAAAAAATAACATGTTCAAAATTAAACACACCAAGATGAAAATCCTCATATCTGAATTTCAAAGAAATCCACTCAACAAATGAAATCCAGGTCTGGTTACTCATGGCAGTTTTGATTGCATCAAACACTTGAACAAAGAGCAATACTCCAAAAGTTGAAAGTGCTGCAATCACAATGTTTTCTGTTAACGAAGAAAGCAAAACACCAACAGCAATAAAGACACACCCCATCAGAGTGAACCCTATATACGATGTAATCAAAACTCCGATTTCCGGATTTCCATATATTGATAAAATAAAAGGAAATATTAAAGTACATGCAATTGCAATCAAGAAAACTCCAACTGCTGCAAAATATTTTCCGAGAACTATCTCCCAAATACTAACAGGAGAAGTCAGTAAAATCTGATCGCTTTTTGTTTTCCTTTCTTCTGACAAACAACGCATGGTAAGAATCGGAACCAAAAAAGTAAGTATAGTCAGCATATTATAAAAAACTGCTCTTAAATCCGAGGTTAAGCCCGCAATATTGTTAAACAGAAAATAATAGGATGCAAAAATCATGAAAACACTAACAAATACATATCCTGTAACTGACTTGAAATAAGACTGGAACTCTCGTTTTAAAATTGCTTTCATACTTCTTCCTCCTTCTGCTTGGTTTCTGATTCCGAAGTTAAATGCAAGAAAATATCCTCCAAGGAAATCTCTTCTGCTTTTTCACGCAAAATCGGAATTTTATGCTCGGCAAGATAATAAAATAAATTTTCTAATACAATTTCATCTTTTTGAACAGATGAGAGTTCTATTCGGAATTCACCGTCATCTGTCATTTCTGCATTTAAAATCCCATCCATCTTTTTCAAGACTGAAAGAATAAATTCTTTTTCGCCTTTTAACGTTAAACGATAACAAGATCCTATCATTCGTTCAGCAAGATTTTGAGGAGTATCTACCGCTACAATATTTCCTTTATTTAAGATAATAACGCGTTCGCAAACAGCACTGATTTCGGAAAGAATGTGAGAACTTAAAATAACAGTATGCTCTTTCCCCAATTCACATATCAGATTTCTGATTTCAATCATCTGTTTCGGATCAAGACCCACGGTAGGTTCATCCAGAATTAACACCTCCGGATTACCGATTAAAGCCTGTGCCAAGCCGACTCTTTGCCGATATCCCTTAGATAAATTTTTGATCATTCGTCCTGCGACATCAGTAATATGGATTTTATCCAAAATATCTCGAATATGAGTTTCCTTCTCCTCGTTAACCTGCTTTAAATCATATACAAAATTCAG
>JAZQHN010000314.1:0-1711 GCA_045540615.1 Clostridia bacterium | reverse complement strand
AAAGCAAACTGCTCCGACTCAGGAATTCCCCGTTCAATTAAAGGATTATCTGACTGATGAAAACAAGGGAACGACGTTAAAAGCATTTTTTATTGACAATGAACTGAAACCTTATACCACCTCTGACACAATAGGAATCAGCACCGTAGCATTAGATGCTCCCCTTCCCTCCTCAGGTTCAGCTGAAATTTTATGGGCAAACAACTTCACCATGGCAATCAATCTGATTTCCGATTCTTCTCAATCCTTGCTGATTCATATCCCTTCCGGGTGGAATACAGGAGCAACATATATTTCAGGAAACCAAAGCGGAATTGCTCCGATTATAAAGAATGAAAACGGAAAACAGTATGTATCTGTTACTGCAAAGCCGGGAAAAATTGTGTTACAAAAGAGAAATGGACATCCCATTCACTATTTATCTGATCCTGCGATTACTACCTTCTATGAAAATAAAACAGGTGCTGTGTCTATTACCTTTGATGACGGCGATTACAATTCTGCCGTATTTTACAACTCTGAATTTGAAAAATACGGATTTCATGGAACAGCCTTTCTGATTGCAAATAATTTGAAAGGAATTGATAATTGGAAAACCTTACTGGCAAAGGGCTATGTTGATGTAGGAAATCATTCTGCATCACACAAAATAAAATACAATACCGATGCCTCAACCATTACATCAGAACAATTAAAAGCGGATATCAGCGGTTCATATGACACTTTAAAAGACTATTTCCCGGAGCAATCAATTCTGACCTTTGCCTCTCCTTGGGGACAAACAACCAATGACTCTGTAGCAGAAATGAAAAAGAATCATTATGCTAACCGTCAAGCCGGAGGTGGTCTGCAAAATAATAATCCTCAAGGTGATAATTGGTTTAAATTAAATGCTTTTGTTTACAATAATACTACCACAGAAGCAATGAATGGTTGGGCTGATCAGGCAATCAAAAACAAAGGTTGGGCAATTGAACTGTTGCATAACTGCATTGAAGGAAATACGCCTAGCGGATTAACCATTGCAAAAACTATTTTTTCTGATCATATGAAATATCTGAATCAAAAGAAAGACCAACTTTGGGTAGGCTCATTTAACGAGGTAACTGCCTATATCAAAGAACGGGAAAGTGCAAAAGCTTCCATTTTTTCGGCAGACACCGAACTGGTTATATTGGAATTAACCGACTCTCTGCCTGACGATCGATTTGCACAACCCCTTACCCTGATTGTCAATGTTCCTTCTCATTGGAAAAACGGTGTAACCTATACCCAAGGAAGCTTAAAAGGAGAATCAAGCATTGTCAAAACAGAAAGCAACCGACTTTATGTACAAATTAATGCAATTCCCGACCAAGGATTAATTACATTGAAGAAAAAATAAACGGAGGTTCCTTATGATTGGTTTCATTGGTGCAATGCGCATCGAAGTAGAAGCATTACAACAGGAAATGACACAAAAAAAAGAAGAGATCATTAGCGGAATGACCTTTGTCAGCGGTCTGCTTTACGGAAAGAAAGTTGTGGTAGCAGAAAGCGGTGTAGGAAAGGTTTTCTCTGCTCTTTGTGCTCAGACAATGATTTTACACTATCACGTTACCCAGATTATTAATACAGGAGTCGGTGGGACATTAACAAACAAATTATCCATCGGCCAAATTGCCATTGCAGATGAAGTGGTTCAGCACGATATGGATACTTCACCTTTGGG
>JAZQHN010000313.1:0-5022 GCA_045540615.1 Clostridia bacterium | reverse complement strand
CCATTGAATTCCGTCATCGCTAAATGCTATACGAACATCAATTTTGCTTACTACCTTCTGAGTTGTCCAATCTCCAAAATCGTTACGGAACAACATCACATACCGTCCCTTCCACTTTGCAACTCCGGCATTGAAGGTTAAGGCAGCTCCTTCTACAGAATCTTTATAAGTCAATACAGGATTTTCTAATTTTTTGATACAAGGATGAGTTTGATACATCATTTTTTATTCCTTTCTTTGTTTTTTCACTTAATTATACTACATTTTTCCAAAAAGTTGTATTAATTTTCTCTTATCAATATCAAAATCCTACGATATAATAAAATAATTCTTGAAATTGTTATCTTTTTATGATATGATGAAAGAAAAGGACAAGAAACGAGGTGTTATCTTGGGTTATTTGCCGATTAAACAATTGGAATTTATTCCTCATTTCTGTTTTCACTATCAAAATTTTAATAAAAAAAATCAATTTCCCAACAAAAGAATTACAGACTTTTATGAAATTGATTTTATTACAAAAGGCACTGCTCTTCTGACCATTGACGGAATTGCCTATTTTTTTGAGCAAGGAGATATTTGTTTCAGAAAACCAGGACAACTGAACAAATATTCTTGGAATCATCGATACGAATGCGATACCCTGCATTTTGAAATTAAAAGCTCTGCAGGAAAAGATTTTGAAACCATTTTTGACACCTTCCCTACCTTTCTTCAGCCAAAAGACCTTGATGAAATATATCGACTTTTTCAGGAATTGAAAAAAGCGTTTTCTTCTACTGTAGAATACGAGCAATTGAATGCGAAAATTCTGGCACATCAATTATTGCTCCAAGTCTATTCGGCTGCAAGTAATCCGAATGAATCAAAGCCCAGTTATCATCCGGCAATTCGTCATGCAATTTCTTATATACAAAACAATCTTTCTGAAGAGCTTAATGTTCAAATTCTTGCACAAAAATGCAATTTAAGTCCTTCCTATTTTCAACTGGCATTTAAAAATTCGACAGGAAAAACGCCAAATCAGTTCGTCATGGAGCAACGGTTGAATCAGGCGCGAAAATTACTGCTCTCCACCGATTTCTCTATCGGAGATATTGGATTTGAATGTGGATTTTCTTCCAGTTCTTATTTCATTTATGTCTTCAAAAAAATGTATCATCATACACCGAACGAATTCCGAAAAACTTTCGGTACAACAACAAATTAGCAAGATTGCTATTAAATAACCGCCCGGAGAATGAAATCACCGGGCGGTTTCCTTATATCATTTTATTTAGAAATAGGTTCTCCGGTCGTAATTGTTACTTCCTGACCATCTTCATCTTCAACAACAGCAAAGCCTTGGAATACATAAGTATTTTCTTTCTTTACTGCGTCACCGAATACGCGGACACCAAACATATAATCAGCGGTCCATTGGCTTACTTCCAACGGAATGGTCGTAGTATCGTCACCAAAGTTCATACCCATTTTCTTTACCTTGTAGTTTGCAGGAATGACAGTCTTATAATATGCGACATAAGCAAAGTGGTTTTCGTTATTATGCTTGTAATCATCCTGAGACACAATATAGTCAGCGCTGTTTCCTGAAATTTCAGGAGTGGTAATCACCTTTTCAAAGGTAACGGCTACTGTTTTATTTGCAGTAATATTGGAAATTGTTACTGTATTATCATCCTGAACTGCAACTTCCTGTCCGTCAACTGTTACTTTTGCCTGATACCCTGCATTGGGAGTAATTGTAAGGGTAACACTATCCCCTTCTTTTACCACAACAGGACTGTTGCTTGTTACAACGGTATCACCATGTTTCACAGTACCGTTTTCACCTACAGATACAGCAACATTGTGTTTTGCCACTGCAGTCGTATCAACATGTACAAAATCGTCCATCCAGATACTTGCTCCGTCTTGTGATTCTGCCCATCTTTGGTATTTGACGGAACCTGCTTTATTTTTTGCTGCATCAATCATAGCGCCCTGCAGTACAACAATACCATCATGATAAAGAGTTACCTTACCGTTATCATTCTTCAGAACAAACTGGTGCCAACCCTTGGAACGAACCGGGTATTTTGGATAACCGGAATCTAATATGTAAGCATCACTTTCTGCATTATGAGGGCTAACTCTTCCGTTATTTGCAGATCTGATCCAAAGATTCAACCGAGGTGAGGAACCTGTCTCCACATGGAAAAATCCTTTTCCGTCCTTTCCGTTATCAGCCGCACCGTCATCATAATACCACCATTGAACGGTTTTATAATTCTGTGGGAAAGAAAAGATTCCCAACTGCGCCGAATTACCGGAATAACCGTTAACCCAAAGAGAACGTCCCTCTCCGGTTCTTGTTTTACTGTCAAATTTTGCAACAGTTTGATCGGTACCTGTATAGTTAGAATCATTTTCGAAGCCATTGGAACTCAGTGTTTCCCCTACAATAATCATCATTGTTTTTTTCAGACTACCATATTGTGCGGTAATCACGGCAGTTCCTGATTTCTTTGCAATCACCAGACCGGTGTTGGTTACAGTTGCTACGCTTGTATCACTGGTACCAAAGAGAATATCTGTTTTTTCATTTCCGTTTTCATCAACCAATGTTTCAACTGTATTACTGCTTACTAAGTCAACAATCAACTGAGAGGTATTTGATGTTGCATCCAATCCTAATACTGTTTTTTCTGTTCTGGACAGGTCAAGAGTTGCATCCAACGATACTGTAACATCGAATTGAACAGGTACCCTATCATAAATTGCGGTAATGGTTGCAGTTCCGTTACCGACAGCTATGATGGTTCCGTCTTCATTTACTTCAACAACACCTTCGTTGCTGCTCTTATAGGTGACTCCGCTTGTGATAGGAGTTTCTGCTCCATCCTTTACTCCGTAAACAGTATGAGCAATAGCTTCGTTCATTCCATAGGAAGTATTTTCACCAACTGTTACCTTCAGTTCAGGATAATCAGGAATATATTTTGTCACAACAAAATCCTTGACATAATAATCATCGGTATCAGTATCAGGCTGATTGGGCCAGTATAAAAAGTTCAGACAATTTTCAGCTTTATCTCCGATTTTTTCATCCCCGAGGAAAGTAAAATTAGTAGTAATGTTCGTCCACTCTGAACTATTCAACGTAGCAGAACAACTTGTGTCGTAAGCCTGATATACTCCGTCCTGATATCTGTTTATTACACCTTGTTCCCCTACTACAATATAATATCCAATTTTAGGAGTTCCGCCCGAAACTGCAGCTTTTGCCTTATAGGAAATATTGTAGTTTACACCTTTTTCAAGAGTGATGCCTTTCAAATTAATTCTGCCCTGACCATCTCCGTTGTGAACTACCTTCATGGCTTTTTCGGTGGAATCATAGCTTACAACTGCTTGAGCATACAGGGAACTCACTTCGTTTGCACGGAACAAATCATAGTGTGCCTTGGAATTCAAAGGGGCATTAATCAAATCCTGACTTTTATTTTCTACAGATGCATCAGATACCTCAATGATCTGAACATCGTCGATCAGATAATCATAACCGGTTCCTGCATTATGTCCCAGGAAAAGGGTTCCGGTTTTTGTTTCTGTGCCTGTGTAAGTAAACACATAACTATACTCAGTCCAAGTAGTATTATTGATAATGAATTTTTTATCTAAGTTACCGGTAATTGTGGTGGTGCCGCCATGCTCGATTCTGGGTTTTGCAGCTTCAGAATACACCCAAACCTTGGTTTCGGTTTCATCCAGATCTTTTGCCTTAAAACCGATGGCATAAGTTTTTCCCGGTTGGAAGGATGTATTCAAGTGAAATCTACCCTGCTCTGTAGCAGAAGCATCACGGGTTACTCTCATACAACCATTTCCGTTATCATTGTAATAACTGTGTGTTTTCATTGCTCTGTAGGCCGTTAAATTTACATAGTCCTTCGCAAATGACTGATAATCACTTTCTGTGTCAAAGCTTCCTAAGCCGTCATACAAATCAGTGTATACTTTTGCACTGACCGCTGTCATCATTCCTGCCAACATGAGCAGAACCAATAACAATGCTCCTAATTTTTTTCCAACTTTCATAATAATGCTCCTTCCTTTTTTAAAAATAAGGTGATACTTTCATTATAATGCACTCCAAAAAATTTGTCCAGTCTTTTTTATAAAAACGATTTTGTTTTCATAATATGAAATGTTGGGAGCTATTTTCATCTCCCAACATATTATTCTTTTTGCTGCTCATCATGTTGCCACAAGACAGGAAATCGTCAATTTAATTCCATGGATCGATCCAGTTGATTTTATAAACAAACATCCCTGTTTCTTCTTCGTCCTCCACCATGTCAACATATGTCACCTTATCAATTTGTCCTCCAACAATCTGAGCGGTAGAAGAAATTGGTTCCAAACCCTGATCTGCCCAAATCATGGTTTTTACCAAGCGATCTGATGAAGCTGAAATTTTCAGTTGATTCAACAGTTTCACAGTCTCGCCTGCTGCAATGTGACGGGTCACAATTTTTTGCTGAACCAGTTTCTTTATTTCCTGTTCATTCACTTCATACTCTGCCATAATAAAGGTTACCTTCAGAGATTCTTCTGCCAATTTATTGGTAATATAAGTTTTAGCAACAGTATCTTCCCCTTCTTTCAGGTATGAAATGCCGGTAGTATAGAAACAATCTCCAACCGGAGGCAGGCATACCAAAACCGGTTCTGAATCAACAGCTTTTCCTGTATTTCCTAGCAAATCCTTGGGAGTTACACGGAATTTCACATATTTTCCTATCATGTCAAATCTGGCTGTGTAGTTGGAACCATTGGCTCCTTCAATGGGAGTATACGAACCATTTTTACTGTCGCTGAACAACCATTGTGTCGTGGTTTTTCCTTCTTCTTTTGCTTCATTCACATAAGTATAGGTTCCTTCTAACGAGGTTCCGTAAGCAACGTTATCTTTTTTGCTTAATGCTACATTGGATACGATAGGATCGGGTTGTTCCGGGTCTGTCATAAAATATCCTA
>JAZQHN010000312.1:0-6319 GCA_045540615.1 Clostridia bacterium | reverse complement strand
AGCTGTTTGAACTGCTGAGGAGCCTGGGGCAATGCATAAAATTTCCCCTTATGCTTACGACTGGGAACCAAATAATCTCTGGCACCTTCAGGAGAAGAAGCAGTCAGAATAGGAGTCTGAATTTCCATAAATCCCAGTTCTTCCATTTGCTTTCTGAGGTAGCTTAAAATTTTAGAACGAAGGACAATATTATCATGAATTTTACGATTTCGAAGATCCAGATAACGGTATTTCAATCTCACGTCTTCTCGGGTCTGAGTAGAAGCATCAATTTCAAAAGGCAAATTATTTTGACAAGGACCGAGCACCTCAATCTTCTCTGCCCGCACTTCAATCAAACCGGTGCTGATTTTAGGATTCACCGTTTCTTCATCTCTTTTTGTAACATTACCTTCCACCAAAACAACTGTTTCTTTCGGCATTCCCGCAATCATGCTGTCATCAGATACAACAATCTGGGTTGTTCCGTAATGATCACGAAGGTCAACAAACAGGATTCCTCCATGGTCACGGATTGTGTCAATCCATCCGTTCAGCACTACATTCTGTCCGATATTTTGTTCATTCAGTTCATTACAAGTGTGTGTTCTCAGCATTACAACATTCCTCCAAACAATAATTTTTCTGTTCAGCAGTATTTTATAATAAAAAAATCCTCCGTCCCAGACCATGGGACGAAAGATATCTTCCGCGTTACCACCCAAATTGACCGTTTCCGATCCACTCAATTACATCTTATCGCGATGAACGTGCAGTTCTAATCACCCTTCGGCTTTCTTCTGCAAGCTCCGAAGTGTTTTTCTCATAAGGCTCATTACCGTATTTCCACCCTCAACGGCTCTCTGTTAATTAGCTACTTATGATACTCTCTTCATCATAGCTTTATTTCAAAGTTAGTATATCATATTTTCCCCCGGTTGTCAAGAGTCTATTCTTTATTTTTTATTTGCTCCGAAAAAAATTTCCCGAACAAAGCATTCGGGAAATCATTCATTATATTTCTACAATTACAGGTAAAATCATCGGACTTCTCTTTGTTGAATCATAAATAAACTGACTCAATTGGTTTTTAACAGATGACTTTAAAGAGTTCCAGTCGCGAGCACGTTTATTGCTGAATTGGAATACTGTTTCACGAACCACATCCCGCATCTGCTCCATCAAATCCTCCGATTCTCTTACATAAACAAAACCACGGGTAATAATATCCGGTTCCTGAATCATTTCACCATTATCCCCGGACAAAGAAATAACAGCAACAATCAGACCGTCTTGAGCAAGATGCTTTCTGTCTCTTAATACGATATTGCCTACATCTCCTACCCCAAGTCCGTCTACCAAAACTTTTCCGGCAGGAACACAACCATTAATTTTTGCTGAATCGGATGTCATTTCAAGTACTTTTCCGATATCCATAATAAAACTGTTTTCGGAAGGAATTCCCATTAATTCGGATAATTCCTTATGAATACACAAATGTCGGTATTCACCGTGAACGGGAATAAAGAATTTTGGTTTTGTCAATGCCATCACAAGTTTCAGTTCTTCCTGGCAGGCGTGACCCGATACGTGAACTTCTGCCAAAGATGACTCATAAATCACCTCTGCACCCTTTTTAAACAGTTCATTGACCACTCTGGAAACCAATTTTTCATTTCCCGGAATGGGGTTTGCTGAAATCACAACCAGATCTTCCGACGTAATTTCCACTTTTTTATGGTCTGAAAATGCCATACGAGTCAATGCAGACATTTCTTCGCCCTGACTTCCCGTAGTAATCAGCACCACTCTGTTTGCAGGATAACGATTAATTTCTTCCAAATCAATTAACACATTGGAAGGAATTTTGATATATCCCAACTCATTGGCAACCGAAATGACATTCATCATGCTTCTGCCCGAAATTGCAACTTTACGCTTATTTTGCGCAGCCGCGTCAATAATTTGCTGCACACGATGAATATTAGATGCAAAGGTAGCAATAATAATTCTCTTTTGACAATCCTTAAAAATGTCCCGAAAGGACATTCCTACAGTGCGTTCACTCATAGTATATCCGGCACGTTCCACATTTGTACTATCCATACAAAGAGCCAAAACACCCTCTTTTCCCAATTGACCCAATCTGGTTAAATCAATCATTTCTCCCTGAATCGGAGTAGAATCAATTTTAAAATCTCCTGTATGAATAACAACACCTACAGGTGTATGAATTGCAAGAGCAACTGCATCGGCTATGGAGTGATTGGAACGGATAAATTCCACACGAAAACACTCCAGATGAACCGTATCACCGGGGGATACAACACGAAGCTGGGCAACATCCTGCAAATGAAATTCTTTCAGCTTTTGTTCCACAATTCCCAAGGTTAACCGAGTCCCGTAAATAGGAACGTTCATCTCCTGTAATACGTAAGGAAGAGAACCAATATGGTCCTCATGACCGTGAGTTAATACAATTCCGCGGATTTTTTCCTTATTTTTCCTTAAATAAGTAATATCCGGAATTACCAGATCGATTCCCGGCATTTCCTCATCCGGAAAAGCCGAACCGCAATCCACCAGCAGAATATTGTTACCATACTCGAATACTGTCATATTCTTTCCGATTTCATGCAGTCCCCCTAAGGGAATCATTTTTAATTTTAATTTTTTTGCCACAAAGTTACCTCCGTTTTTATTTATTGTTTAAAATTGCAATATAACCCTTACTTGCAATTTAAAATTCTTTGATTGCATAGAAACAAAAGCACACTAAGAAACGCTCCTTTATTTCGAGGAAAGGAGCTGAAAATTCGTGCCACTCAATTATTCTTTTGTTTCCGCACTCGGCAACAATCATTTTCAAAAAAACTGTTGTCCGACGTATCATCTGTTTCTATATTATACCAAATCCAAACAAAAATGTCAATTATTTTTTCCTTTTTTAGTATTTTCAGTTCTTTGCATTTTATCCTTCCGAAAAAGAAATTTGAGAATTTTGGAAAAAACACTTGATTTTTTTCATAGAACATGCTATAATAAAATGGCATGTTAATCGTGTAGATATTTTTTTGATAGGAGGGTGCGGTAAATGGGTATCGCGTTAAATATTGTATATTTGATTGTATGCGTTGGGCTGATTTTTATTGTTTTGATGCAATCCGGTAAGCAAGCAGGTTTGTCCGGAAGTATTGCCGGCGGTGCAGAAACCTTTTTCGGCAAATCAAAAGCGAGAACGATGGATGCGATGTTAGGAAAACTGACCAGTGTATGTGCTGTATTGTTTGTTATTTTAGCAGTTGCTCTTCATTTTGTTCTGTAAGTATGAAATTATGAATGTCACGCATACTAAGTGCGTGGCATTTTTATTTTTAATTTAAGAATATAAAGGTAATATATATGACAAGAAAAGAAAGAATTTATGAATTCATGCAACAAAAGGAATATCTTCCCTTAAAACTGGAGGAACTTGCCGCAGTATTGGATGTTCCTGTATCAGACATTCCACAGCTTGAAGAAATATTAAATGAATTGATTACAGAAGGCAGTATTATCCAAACCAAGAAAAAAAGGTTTGCTCCCATTGAAAGCGTTGGCCTGATCGCAGGTCAGTTCCAAGGGCACGAAAAGGGGTTTGGTTTTGTATTATGCGAACCTTCCGACTTGTTCATTCCAATTCATGTCCAGCAAGGTGCTCTTCACGGAGATAAGGTACTTGCCAAAGTGATCCGTAATGGCAACAAACGAGAAGGCGAAATTGTTAAAATATTAGAACGTGCCAATCAAACTGTTATCGGAACTTTTGAGGCTTCGAGAAACCATGGTTTTCTCATTCCTGATGACAAACGAATTTCCAAGGATATTTATGTACCAAAATCAGCATGGTTAACTGCTGAAAACGGACAGAAGGTTATTGTAAAAATCACTCATTTTTCTGATTCTGACCGTAATCCGGAAGGGGAAATTATTGAGGTATTAGGAAATAGCGGGGAACACGAAACCGTCATTCGTTCCTCCTTAAGACGTTTTGGAATCTCTGATACTTTTCCTGAAGAAGTTCTCTCCTATCCTGTTCCCGATAGTGTAACAGAAGACGATTTGAAAAACAGAAAGGATTTCAGAAAAAAACTGATTCTCACTATTGACGGTGACGATGCCAAAGACTTTGATGACGCAATTTCTTTAGAAAAAACAGAAAATGGTATGTATCGTTTAGGGGTTCACATTGCAGATGTCAGTCATTATGTTACTTCCAATAGCCCTATTGATAAAGAGGCAGCAAAACGTGGAACCAGCGTCTATCTGGTAGACCGTGTAATTCCCATGCTTCCCGAAACGTTATCCAATGGTATTTGCAGTCTCCGTCCCGATGTTGACCGTCTGACCTTATCAATAGAAATGACAGTAGATCAAAAGGGCCAAGTAAAGGATTACGAAATCACTCCCGGGGTCATTCATTCTTCTTACCGTATGACTTATCATAATGTAACGAGAACCTTAGAAGATCCTAACTATCACGAATACGATTCTTTAAGAGAACAATTTCAGCTCATGTTGGAGCTTTCCGAAATTCTTCATAAAAAGCGGGAACAACGAGGCAGTCTTGATTTTGATTTTCCTGAAGCAAAAATTTTACTGGATAAAAAGGGAAAACCTACCTCTATAGAGAAATATGAAATTACTGTCTCTAACCACATCATCGAAGAATTTATGCTTTTGGCCAACGAGACGGTAGCAGAACATGTGTTTTGGTTGGGTGTTCCCCTTATGTACCGGGTTCACGAAACACCGTCAAGTGATAAAATTGAAGCTTTTGCAAAATTAGCAAAGCAGTTTGGCTACACTCTTCACGGAATGGCTCAACCACATCCGAGAGCATTTCAAGAAATTTTGGATGAATGCAAAGGCAAACGGGAAGAACGGATTTTATCCACTCTGATGTTACGTTCTCTGATGAAGGCAGAATATAAAGGTGAAAATCTGGGGCATTTTGGTCTTGCATCAAAGTTTTATTGTCACTTCACCTCTCCCATCCGTCGTTATCCTGATTTAATTGTTCATCGGGTAATAAAAGAACTGCTTCGAGGATCCATGAGTGAAAAACGGAAAGAAGAGTGGAAAAAGATCATTGCACAATCAGCCGGTCACTGTAGCGAAACAGAACGGAATGCAGAAGAAGTCGAACGTGACATTGAAGACATGAAAAAGGCAGAATATATGCAGCAGTTTATTGGAGATAGCTTTGAAGGAACCATTTCCGGAATTACCTCTTTTGGCATGTTTGTAGAATTGGAAAACACAGTAGAGGGTCTGGTTCGTTTGGTTTCAATGAAGGAAGACGAATTCCAATATGTAGAAGAACAAATGATAATGCTTGGATCACATACAGGAAAAATATACCGAATCGGTGATTCGGTCAAGGTTCAGTTAATTGACGCAAAACCTGCCTTACGGCAAATTGATTTTGTAATAGAGGAAGAAGAATATGGAAGGAAAAATAATACTTCAAAACAAAAAAGCGAGACACGATTATTTCATCATCGAAACCATGGAAGCAGGAATCGAGCTGTGCGGCACAGAGGTAAAGTCACTTCGCGCCGCTCACGGTAATTTAAAAGATTCTTATGTGGAAGTAAAAAACGGAGAAGCCTTCATTTTAGGAATGCATATCAGCCCTTATGAAAAAGGGAATATTTTCAACCGTGATCCTCTCCGTCCCAGAAAATTATTACTTCACAAAAGAGAAATCAACAAACTATTTGGACTTGTAAAGCAAGACGGATATACTTTGATCCCTTTAAGCCTTTATTTTAAAGGCTCTCGTATTAAGGTTGAGCTTGCAGTTGCAAAAGGGAAAAAGCTCTACGACAAACGGGAAACTCAGGCAAAGCACGATGCCCAGCGTCAAATGGAACGTGCTTTAAAAAATGGATAAATTTCTGCTTGTTATTTTTTCTGTTTTATGATATAATATAGTTATCCTTGGGGGCGTAAGGGTTTCGACGGGGATAGTGAAGCATGATAAGCGGGTAGTGGTCCGGAACCACTTTAAAATCCGGAATTTTTAAAATTAAACGCTAATAGAGAATTAGTAGCAGCGTAACGCTGCATTCCGCCTCATTACAGGCGGACGTTCTACCCTTGATCACCGCGACTTGGGATAGAATGTCATGAAGCGGTCAACGTGACCGGGGTAAGCTTTGCCCTCGGCATGAACAATGAAGCTACCAAGCTTGCAAGCGTGCAGAACCGGTTGTAAGTAAGGGAATGTTGATGTTCTGCTCCACCCGGAGAAAGTTATGTGGATTTATTTTCGGACAGGGGTTCGACTCCCCTC
>JAZQHN010000311.1:0-5567 GCA_045540615.1 Clostridia bacterium | reverse complement strand
CGCCTTTCTCAGCTGTATCACCGCTGATTCCGGCATTAATTATATTAATTGGAACAGTAGGAAACAACAATGAAAACAGATCAGCAATATACCGATGATAAGCGTTCTTTTTATCAAATACTGTTTCAATGGTATTATTTTCTTTTTTATAGATTTCAAAACAGCCCTGTGTAACACTGTCCCCCAAAAAGGTGATTGTAACGCCCTCGAAATCACTGTTATTCTCTGCCTTTTTTCTTATTTTTTCAATTATTTTCATCCAATTTTCTCCTCATCCATATCCGTTAAAACCTTCTCTTTTCCGGTTCAAGATTTACCGGAGACACTGTCCCAAAAGGAATTTCCCCGTAAACTGCTTTTACAAATGCTCTCATAACTTCAGGGCTGGGACTATAAGTGTTAACGCATACATCAGCATTTTCCATAAAATCATAAAAGATATACGGATATCCCATAGAAACACCTATTGACTTTTAATTTCCTACAGAAAAAGCAAATAAAAAGGTTTCACATTCTTCATCATAAAAACTCAGAGCTCCTTTCGGTCGGTGAGGCGCAATATAAGCTACATAAAGAATCAAATCAAACTCCGCAGCAATCTTTTGCAGTTCCTCCTGACTTTCTAATCGTCGCTGTAGGTTAACTTCTGCACCAAAATGCTCAAACTCCTGTTTCATTACTTGTAGCTGCGTAAAAAAAGTTTCATCGTGAGTAGAACAAATCAAGGTTACTTTTTTAACTTTATTCTTATCAAAGGGCAGTACATGATTAGTATCACGAATTAAAGTAATAGATTTTTCTGCAATTTGTCGATTAATTTCCTCTGTTTTGCCGATTACTTCCTTAGAAGTATAAGCACCAATTGAATAACCATCGTCAAACAGCCCCATTTTTTCCTTCATAGCAAGTACACGATTACAAGCATCGTCAATTCTCGTTTCCGAAAGTCTCTGTTCCTGCACAGCTTTTTCAATAATATCAATAGCATTCAAAGGAACATATAACAACATATCATTTCCGGCTTTTAACAACTCAATCAAAAGTTCCTCGCTGTTATAATAAGATTGCACACCACCCATATTCAATGCATCTGTGATAACAACTCCCTCAAAACCCATTTCTCCTTTTAATAAATCCGTAATAATTTTTTTAGATAATGTTGCAGGAACAATTTTTCCATTTATGGTTGTATCATCTGCCGCCTTAAATGCAGCATGTTGAATCATTACAGCATACACACCGGCATTGATCACTTCTTGAAATACTTTCCCTTGCTTCTCCCACCATTCTTCCATAGATATAGAAATTTCGGAATGTGAAAAATGAGGATCTCTGTATTCATAAGGATCCGATCCCGGAAAGTGTTTTGCAGTTGCCGCTACTCCCTCTGATTGCATTCCCTTTATATGAGCAATTGAAAGTTTTGAAAGTTGTTCCAACTCTGCAGAAAAAGAACGCATGAAAATCATATTAAATCTACTTGGCATATCAACAACCGGAGCCCATCTCCAATTGATCCCGGCGCATAGCAATTCTCTTGCAATTGCCGCACCCAATTCAAATGCTAATTTTTCCGAATCTGCCGCTCCAATGGAAAATCCGCTGCATACACAAGTCAAATCCTCAAACATCGTACCTGCACCCGACTCTACGTCAGTTGCTCTCAACAAAGGAACAACCACATTTTTACTGATACTTTTCACCCAATCACAGTAATCAGTACTCGGTATCTTGATATTATCATAGTTTTTTTCAGTTAAATTTGCATTTTTTAATTTTTGATTTCCGATACACCAAATCGCACCATAAGGATTTTTTCTCAGAATAATATCACGTTCTTCTTCCGTTCTTCCTAGTATTTCATTAATTTCTGTTTTTTGATTCAAATCATATTGACTGACACACAGACATTGTCCTATTTTTTCTCTTAATGTCATTTCTGACAAATGTGGTTTTTTCATAGTTGATGTCCTTTCTGAAGTGTTTTAAAGATTCCCCGGAACAGTATTACAGTTCCGGGGAATCCTAATAAGGAGTTGGATGATTATTGATTTAATAATCTCTTAATGAGACTTGCTACCTGAGCACGGGTTGCATTATCAACGGGTGCGAAAGTATCATCGCTCATACCACTGATAAGACCGGAGCTTACTGCACCGTCTACATAATCTACCGCCCATTGAGAGATGGTATCCTTATCAGCAAACCGGCTGAGTTTACCCTTCAAAGGAGCATTTCCTAAGAACTGGTAAGCCTTCATAATCACAATCGCCATTTCTTCACGGGTAATGGTATCATTAGGACGGAACGCGCCGTCATAACCTACAATCAAACCAGCTGACGCTGCTGCAGATACCGCATCTTTATACCATGCATCGCTTGATACATCTGCAAATACCTCATCATCATTTGCTGCAGTGAGCTTTAATGCACGAGCCATCAGAGCTGCAAATTCTGCTCTGGTGATGGAACGGTCAGGTTCAAAGGTGGTGTCACTTACACCGCTTACAATACCCTTGTCTGCCATTTCGTTAATATCGGCTTCTGCCCAATGACCAATGGTATCGGTAAACTTAACTTTTACGGTTTCTTCTGTTTTACCGGAGTTACCGCCTCCGCCAACAGAAATGGTTCCGCCTCCAATTGTGCTTCCTCCACCGATAGAAGGAGGTGTCATTCCTCCCGTTCCGGTTCCTTCTTCAGCGGTCTTAAAGGAAATGGTATAAAGCTTCTTTTTGTCTGTTCCAAAAGCTGTGATAATAATCACCGCATTGCCCGGAATCGTTGTTGCCTGTTTGATTTCAACCTGTGCTCGCTCATGGCTGGCTTCTGCTGATACCACAGGCACAGCATTTCCTGTAACAACCTTTGTATACTGTGCTACATTGGGAGAAAAACCGCTTAACGGTGTTCCGTCCAGAGAAATACTCTTCAATTTCAAAACATCAGAAACTTCCAAAGGAAGATAAGCATATAAAACACCGCCAAGAGTAGTATAGACAATCAAGTCATCCCCTAATGTGTAAACACCAAGATTATTTTCTCCCAAGGCATCTGCGGAATCTTCTTTCAGTTTCACTCTGGTGTGCAAGGTACTATCCTGCATCAATGCTATTTCCTGACCTGCAGCACCTTCCAGTACGACGCGGATTGGTGTTTCGTATTCTGTTTCATTTCCTACCAAAACACTTTGATAAATATCTCCCAGAACCGCATCTCTTTGTTCTTGCGAAGGCAAGCCCATTCCTAAGAATGTTCCGTCAGCAATCGCAGTTTTATCAGAAATTTCTACTGTGACCTTCTTGCCGTCAATCGTTCCGTCTATAGTAATTCCATTGCTTTGTCCACCATTGATTTCCAGTAACACATCACCTGTCAATTCTCCGGCATGAATTTGTGCATCGGTAAAACCAATAGGAACAGATACTGTTCCCTGACCGTCTACCATTACAGAACGAATCACAGATGCTTCAAATACATCTTTTGCTTTGTTCAGATCCTTAACAGCCCTTGTCAAGTCATTTTCATTTTTCGCCTCAGCACAAGCCTGTTTAGCAACAGCAATTGCAGACTTTAATGCATCAACAGAAGATTGAGGATATTGTCCTAAACCGTTTCCTATAGCAGCCTGATTTAGTACTTCCTGAACCTTATCGATTTCTGCATTTGCAATTTCATCCGATGCAAAAACACGACCGATTTTGGAGAAGGGAATTTCCTTAAATTCAGGTAATTTACTGTATACAACAGAAGTAGCCTTCAAGGTCAAATCTCCGTCTTCATAATTTACAAATTCATTTTTATGGTCAGTGCTTTTTTTCAGTACCAGATTTTTATCAATACCGCGAATATCTTCTAACTTCAATCTTTGATTCCATACGGTAATATAATCCGCCGGATTTTCGTACAGATACATGATAACATTATTTTCGAAGGTGTGGGTATCCGGTACAAAATTCTTTCCTCCATCTGCAAGATTTGCAAGCCAGGGCTTACGGGAGGTATAAGGTTTGGTCTGTGCTAGATAGAAATTACCGAAATAGGAGTTTCCTTGCTCAATATAACCCTGCCATTTTTCAATTCCCCAGTCACAAATCTGGTAGGCAATATAACAATCCATAAACAAATTATTGGTGACATTTACATTCATGCCTCCATGGGCTTTGATTGCAGATGCATAAGCAATTCCTTCACCAAATACATTTCCGTAAATTTCCATTTCAGAACCGCCGTCATCCGAGAAAATAGCATGAGCAGTAAATCTCAGATTGTTTTTTGCTCCAATATTATAGAAATAATTATAACGGATGATATTGTCTATATCGGTCAATGTACGACCGTTATAAATGGCACCTACATCGGCAGAATTGGTTGCCACATCATGGAATACATTGTATTCAAACACATTATCCGAGCCGTAAAAACGGATAACAATATTAGGGCAATGATAGAATTCATTATGATCCACTTTGTTCCCAACACCGGTTAATTTCAATGCATAAGCATTTACCTGCATCAGCAAAGAAAAATCATGAGACAAATTGTTGGTATAAAAGCTGTTCCCGGGAGACAAAGTGCTTTCGTCTCCACTATCCAAATCAACACCACCCTGACCCAAATAATAAAGCTCAGAGTTTGTCACACCACTGGAAATCACATCCGTCATCTGAACCGCTTTCATATCAAACATTTTAAATTCACAGCGATCAATGACAAAGTTTTCACTGCCGGTCACCGTCATTCCGTATTGCTTACCGCCGCTGAAGGTAAATCCTTCAAAGGTAACATTCGAGGTACCTGACGCACGGACAAAATCGCAATCTGCCCAAGTCACGGTAATCTCCGGATTCTTTGTTGCAGTTGCCGGGTACAGATAAATCTGATTGGTTTTTCTGTCAATATAATATTCTCCCGGTGCATCCAGCTCTTCATAAACATTCAGGAAGTAGAAGCCTCTGTCCTTGCTAACCCAATGCGGACCGATAACGCCATACATACTGGGCTCATGTGCTTCCAATGTTTTTTCCTTTTTATCAATAGTGACATATTGAGCCTCGGAATACCAATCCCATTTCCAGTATCCCATTGCCATAACATCTTCCATATTGTTATGAGACCAAGAATCGGGTCGATCGGTAAAATATTTTACCAGGAAGGTTCCTTCCCCTATCTGTTCTCTTTCCACATAACCTTCACGCAACCCGTTTGCAATGGGCCAGTCAGACAGTTCTGTAGAATTAGGCCAACGGGACAGAGTCATAGGTGCCCCATCATAGATAATGAAAGGAGAATTGATTACCGTATGACCATTGGTAATCGAATATTTTTCCACTTCATCAATTCCAAATTCAGATAAATCTGCTACCAGAACATTATTCTGAGCATCAGCAGAAATCAGCTTGTCTTTCATTTCACCGCTGACAGGAGCAAACTTTTCAAAATCCAATGTTTTACCACCGTCAAATGTAACCTTTTCTCCCGGATATGCCCGATAAGTAATAGGACTTTCCTTTGTACCGCTGTCTGTGGTATTTAATGTAAAGGTTTCGGTGACAGGGTAGGTTCCG
>JAZQHN010000310.1:0-2646 GCA_045540615.1 Clostridia bacterium | reverse complement strand
ACAAGAGGTGCTACTGTAAAGAATTTAGGACTTGAAAATGTTAATGTTACAGGATTTCCTTGTGGCGGAATCATTGGATTCGATCATGGCAACACTACAGTGAAAAACTGTTTTGTAAAAAATGCTAAGCTGACCAGTACTCATGCCAGCGGTCCAAGCTTTTTGGGAGGAATTGTTGGGGGAGTTGCATCTGCTGATTCAAGAATGACGACGATTGAAGATAGCTATACCACAGGCTTGACAATGAATGAAAACGGCAGTGGTATCAAGGGTTGTCTGACATGGTCTACTACCTCCAATGCTAATATTACAAATTGTTATACTACTCACGCAAACCTGACCACAGGTACCGGTGGGGAAATTAAAAATAGTTTTTCTTCTGCTACCACATCATCTGTGAAAGCAGCTACTTTGGGTACTTCCTTTATTGCGGGAAGTAAGGCGTATAGTAATGGATTACCTGTTTTGGCTTGGGAAGCAAACAGATTTGAAGCAGATGATACTGAATTAAACGATCCTGTCAGAATCGTTGTTTATGAAGAAGATTTCGAGGACGGAATCGGAAACTTTTCTCCTGCAAATGAACCCATGGTGTTGACCCATGGAAAGGATGCAAATAATGGCTACGGTAAATTTACTGTAGATTCTTCTAAGGCAGAAGCAATTGCAACCAAAGCAGACAACAGAGGTGCATTAACCAATCTTCCCGCAGGAACTCCCGGTGGTTGGAAGGGCGGCAGATGGTCTACCGAGTTTTATCACGGTGCATTGCAGGTAAATGAAAAATTTGAATTTTTAAACGACAAAAACTATCATTTTGAATGGCTGATGGGCCAGCGTAACGTTCAGGCAGACGGTTCTGTTACGAATGCCCAACCTGCAGGCGGCAATCTGAATGCAGTTGTTTTGCAGGCAACCGACAAAACTGTTTTCACTAACGCAACAGCAGCCGCTGCTAAGGAAGTCTATCCCGATCTGAAAACAGGAAGTGCTGCGGAAAAAGGCGGATTTTATCAGTATTCCAATGATATTTCTGCTTACAAGTTCGGAACCAAGAATGAAGACGGAACCTTCAGCGGAAGTGCAATTATGAATTACTGGCATATCCGTACCCGTTTCGGAGCTGTATTAGCTCAGGAAATGGCAGCTAAAAAGCTGTATTGCGGAAAAGGTACCGGTGCGTATAATGCAAGCGGCATACTGATGAACAGACCTACGGATTATTACTGGGGTCCCCAGTATAAATTCACCCTCGACCGTTCTGATTTCTATGGAGATGAAACCTTGGGTAAAGGCGGAGCACCTCTGTTCACAGATGATATGACCCAGGAACAGAAAAATGCTGTGATGGATTCTTATATCTATGCAGACGGCACAGGTGCTGATTCCACCAAAAAGGAATGGAGCGTGGCTTACGATTGCTCCTTCCTGTATTCTCCCACCAGAATTCAGAAAATGCGGGAATTGCTGGAAACCTTCCCTTACTATTATGTAGTAGACGATTTCCGAATTACTGCAGAAGCAAAAGAATACAGCGTTGCAGTGAATGCAGGACAAGGCGGTAAGGTTGTAGCTCTTACCAACCCTGCAACAGGAAAAGAAACCACAGTAACAGGAGAAGGCACCGTCAAAGCGAACGACTATTTCGGTGCAACCTATACCATCGTTCCTGATGAAGGCTATGGAATCGTCTCTGTTCTTTACAATGGAGAGGATGTAACAGAAGATTTGGTAAATGACCAGGTGGTGATCGCTCCTGAAGAAGTAGGAAAAGATCATACCTTGACGGTCACTTTTGAAGAGGGTAAAGTAAATCTTCCTGCCCCCGATCCTTCTCTGACAGAAAATGTCATTGATGAGTATCTTCCCAAAACCGGATTAACCAATGAGGTTGCAACGTACAGCTTTGATACCGATGCTGATGTAGCAAAGTGGACCTTAAGTGTTGATGGTGGCGGTGATGCTGATAAAAAGGTAACTGATGCAACCCAGGAAAAGGGTGAAGGTGCTAACGGAACAGCAGGTTCTTATAAGCACACTGCAGGCGGGGTTGACTACCGTCCCAGAATCATCGGTCCCGATTCCATTTCCTGGAATGTAGGAAGTACGTATAAAATAACCGCTTGGATGAAGGGCGATTCTGCATTGACGGCTGCTCCTTGGATTAATACCGGTGCAAGTATTGCAACAGATAAAGCAGGAAGCGGTGCATATCTGAATTACGGAGCAAAAACTGTGACAACCCAATGGGCACAGTATAACTGGGAATTTGAAATTACCGATATTACTCAGAATGGCAATCATCTGTCCTCTGTTTCCAGTGCGTATATGACCAGACTGGGCGGAAACAATCCTGTAGGTACCTTATGGATGGACGAACTGGCCATTACTGAAATCGTTCCCGGCTACCAAAAGATTGGCTTGATGACAGAATCTGATTTGCTGTTCCCCAACGAAACTGCAGAATTGACTGTTGTTGGTAGCAACGGCAGAGCAAACTATAAAGTAGCAAAAGAAGGCATGACTTTTGTAAGCTCTGACGAAGCAGTAGCAACAGTAGATGCAAACGGTGTGGTAACTGCAAAAGCAAACGGCCGTGTCAGAATCGGTGTTACCGATGGAGAACTGACAGGTTCTATTGATATT
>JAZQHN010000309.1:0-3109 GCA_045540615.1 Clostridia bacterium | reverse complement strand
AATAAAACAATTCGTCAAATGGGTATTGATGTATCCTTTGTTGATCCGGATGCATCTGAAGAAGAAATCAATGCTCTTTTTCAGCCAAACACAAAAGCTGTATTCGGAGAAACATTAACAAATCCCGCTCTTGTTGTCATGGATATTGAAAAATTTGCTAAATTAGCACATGCTCATAATGTTCCTTTGATTGTTGACAACACCTTCCCTACTCCGATTCATTTAAGACCAATTGAATTTGGTGCTGATATCGTTGTTCATTCCACCACAAAATATATGGATGGACACGCAGTTGCAGTTGGCGGTGTTGTTGTTGACAGCGGTAATTTTGATTGGTCCAAAGGAAACTTCCCCGAATTAACAGAACCGGACGAATCTTATCACGGAGTTATTTATACCGAACAATTTGGCAAAGCTGCATATATTACAAAAGCAAAAACACATTTAATGCGTGATATGGGCTTTACTCCAAGTCCCAACAATGCATTTTTATTAAATTTAGGATTAGAAACCTTGTATTTACGTATGAAACAGCATGCACAAAATGCACAAAAAGTTGCTGAATTTTTAGAAAAGCATCCTAATGTTGCATGGGTTAACTATCCCGGTCTCCCCTCGAACCGTTATTATGAATTGGCAAAAAAATATATGCCGGACGGAACATGCGGTGTCATTTCCTTCGGTGTAAAAGGCGGAAGAGATAATGCTGTTAAGTTTATGGAAGCATTGAAGATTGCAGCTATTGTTACTCATGTTGCCGATGCAAGAACCTGTGTTCTGCATCCCGCAAGCTCTACTCACCGTCAGTTAAATGACCGTGAACTGGAAGCTGCAGGTGTAGGTGCTGATTTAATTCGTATGTCTATTGGTATTGAAAGCGCAGAAGATTTGATTGCAGATATTTCTTCAGCGTTAGAAACAATATAATAATTAATCTAAAAGGAATGGTGAAACAAATGAAACAAAACAAAAAGGAATTTGTTCAAAATCTTGTCTCTAAAATGAGTATTGAACAAAAAGTCGGACAATGCTTTGTTATCGGCTATGTAGGTTCTATGATTACTCCGGAAATTATTCGTAGAATAAAAAAATATTATCCTGCCGGTATCCGTGCCGGATTGATGTGGAGAATTCGTACTGTAAAGCACGATCCCAATGGTACCAATACTGATTACGCAAGCCGTATGCTTCGTCCGTTCAAAGGAGCAATTAAGGATTTTCTTCCCGATATTCCTGTCCCTCATTTTACAAACGAAGAATTCTGCGAATATATTAATACGTTAAAACAAGCTGCATTAGATAACGACTTGGGGATTCCCTTGCATTTTACCGTAGATTTTGAAGGTGATGTAAGTGCCGATTATTACCGTGGCGGTATTAAATATTTCCCCAGCTGTATGGGTATTACAAACAGTGGTGATCCTAAAATGGCTCACGATGTTGCATGGGCCGTTGGTCGCCAATTAGCACCTTTGGGAATCGGTTGGATTCACTCTCCTGTTTTGGATGTTAATACCAATCCTATGAATCCTGAAATTGGTGCAAGAAGTTATGCTGAAGATCCTGAAACAACAATTGAATATGCAGCAGAAGCAATCAAGGGCTTCCGTGAAGCGGGAATTATCGCGACAGGTAAACATTTCCCCGGCCGTGGACCTTCTGCAACTGATGCTCATCATGGTTTACCTGTAATTGATGAATCCAAAGAAGAATTAATGCGCTTGGTTGAACCCTTCCGTGCAATGATCAAAGCAGGTTTGCCTGCAATCATGACAGCACATACCGCATATCCTGCATTTGATGATTCCGGACTTCCCGCAACCCTTTCCAAACCTATCATCACCGATTTGTTAAAAGGCGAGCTTGGCTTTGAAGGCGTTGTTACAACTGACGAAATTACCATGGGTGGTATTGTTTCTAAGTTTGAAGTTTCTGACGCTTGCTTGCATGCAATCAATGCAGGCTGTGACCTTGTTTTACTTCGTGATGAAGGTGGTCTGATTGACGATGTAATCCCGGCATTGATCCAAGCTGTAAAAGACGGAAGACTTAGCGAAGAACGTTTGAACGATGCTGTTACAAGAACCTTGAGTGTTAAATACGATTACGGTTTCTTCGATAAAGAACAAATTAAACCTGTTTCTGAAGCAAGCAGCGGTATTAACGATCCTAAAGTAGCAGAAATTGCTCAAAAAGCTGCAAAAGGTGCTTTACAAATCATCAGAGACGAAAACAACATCTTACCTGTACCGAAGGGAAAGAAAGTTTTGTTGGTATACCAGGTAAATCCTTTACACGAACGTACCAATACGCAAGAAATGAACCCAGCTACTCCTTGGTTAGAAATGTTGAAGCTTTCTGATGACGTATATGCGGTTGAAACAACTATGAAGTATTCTGAAGAAGACAGAAAACGTGTCTATGAAAGAATTGACGAAGCTGATGTAATTGCAATTACAAACTATTTTGACCGCAGAAGTCCCGAAAGCGGAAATAGTTTTGTTAAGGAATTGCACGAAAAAACAGATAAACCTATTATTGTTTTGACAAACTCCCCTTATCCTTTTACTGTTCAGCCTGAGTATAAAACCGTTATTTGTTCTTATAGTTCTTCTTTAGAAAGCTCTAAAGAAATTGCCAAAGCTGTATTGGGAGATAAATAAAGCAATCAATTCAAGCCGTCTCAAATCAGAGGCGGCTTGATAATTCAAAAAGGAGGAAAAAATATGAAATATTGCAAATCAGGACCTCATTATGTTGTCAGAATCGATCGAGGCGAAGAAGTGATTTCTTCATTAACAGAATTTTGCAAAAATGAAAATATCCCTTCCGGTCAAATAACCGGATTAGGAGCAACTGATAAAGTTGTCGTTGGATTGTACAGTGTCGCAACACGCCAATATCATAAAACAGAATTAAACGGAGAGATGGAAATCACTTCTTTAATCGGTAATATTTCTCAAAAAGATGGGCTTCCCTATTTGCATCTGCACATCAATGTATGTGATTCAGAGATGAAAATTTTTGGCGGCCATTTAAATGAGTGTTATATTTCAGCTACATGTGAATTAATTGTAACACCGGGTAATGAAGGAATTGGCAGAAAAGT
>JAZQHN010000308.1:0-2859 GCA_045540615.1 Clostridia bacterium | reverse complement strand
TTCCATTAAATTCAAGCTGTGCATGACAATCGGAAGAACATGTAAATGTAATCTGATTGTCATTTTTGGTATATTCGATTTCCACTTTTCCTGATTTCAAACGGACCGAGCCCTTTGCAAAATTCAATTCATCCAACAAGCAAGGACAAACGATTACTTCGTTTTCTTCCTCAATAACTCCAAGAATATGAGTAAAGAAGGAACGAATTACGCCGCCAAACATGGGATGGCTGTGAGATGTGGTATACGTTTTAGAACCATACCAATATTCAGGAAGAGTGGTTTCGCCCATATCCATCCATTTTCCGAAGGAATGTTCTTTTTTGCTGGACAATAATTTGAAGGCGGTATTTCCGTAACCGTTGGAAAAGAGCACATCAATCAAAACATCGGTACCGAAAATCCCTGTATCAAACTCGCCCAGTTCCTCATAGTAAGCCTTCATTGCCTCAAGCATCTTGGCATTACCAAGACCGATATCAATCATAAAGGCATCTGCTCCGCATCGACCAAAGGTATTTTGTTCTTCATTGTAATATTTTTGCATCAACGCATCTTTTACCTTGCTGATTTTTTTAGAATAATCATCACCGAATCCTAACAAATCAGAAATTTCCTGCATTCGTTCATAAGACTTTACAAGAAAATAAGAATTCACCAATGGTTCGGGAATAGATAAGCCATCAGGCAAGCACCAATCTCCCAGGCACCACATATTTTCTTCGCTTCTGACTACCAGATTTCCTTCACTGCGGTTTTCCATATACATTGCCCATTGCTTCATATTAGGATAATATAGCTCCAGTAAATCTGTCCTTCCAAAATGGCGGTACATCTGATAAGGAACGGTTACAATGGCACCTCCCCATCCTCCGGGTCCGCCACCTCCCCCTGCAAAGGGGGCTGTATTTTGAATTCGTCCGGTTACTTTATCCTGACCGTCTGCAATATCTCTGATCCATTTTTCATAAAGCTTTTCACTGTCGAACATGGTCATCGCTACATCACAACAAAGTTGACCGTCCCCGGTATAACCTAATCTTTCTCTATGAGGACAATCAGACGGAACACAACCGTGAATATTGTTTAGCTGAGTACGAACATAAGCATCGAAAATAAAATTCAGAACCTCATTGTCACATTCAAAGGTAGAAACCTGTTTGATATCTGTATGAATTACTTCTACCACAACATCCCGTATCTCTCCCACTGCATCGATTTTAAAATAACGGAAACCTTTCCATGAAAAATGAGGATAGCACTCATTTCCGGAACCAATATAAATATCACGTTGAATCTGAGCCGGGGAAAATGTCTGTTGTCCGGCTGTTACATAATTCAAGCTACAGCCATCCTCTTCCAACAGCTCCGCATGGCTGACAGTTGCTTTGACTCCTTCCAAGTAAAATCTGACACGTCCTGAAATATTTTCCCCTACATCATATAATGCCTCTCCTATTTTCTTAGGAATAATGGTACGAATCACTTTATCGGTAGGACAATCCTGAAGATAAAAAGGCCCTTTGGGTCCTGTAATCAACTGAGGTTTATGCCAAAAATCCAACTCTTTCATAGAAAAATCATGGAGTTCTCCGTAATATACATTATTTTCCGTAATATAACTTGGTTTCCATAAAGTTTCTTCATCAGAGCAAATTTCAGTTCCATCCACTTTTAAAACAAAGCAAAGCTTAGGTTTTCCATAAACCATATATCCTAATGCCATTCTCATTTTCTGATTATAAAAACCATTTCCCAACAACACCTCAAGACGATTCTTACCGGAAACCAGATACTCTTTTAAATTATAGTTCAAATAATAAATCCGATGATTGAAATCGTTATGCATAGGGCAGTTCAAATGCATATCGTCCCGTTGTTCATACTCTGACCAAGCAGGAACCAGCAAATCATTCGATACTTTTTTTCCATTTATGTATAATTCAAAATAGCCCAGACCGCAAATATCAATTTCTGCTGTTTCGGGATTCTGAACCGTAAATTCTTTCATTGCAATGGGTGCTTCGCATCCAAAAAATGAAATCCATTGATGTTTATCCATAAAAGTCATCTCCTTTGTTTTCTTTGCTGTATATCAAACAATGAAATTTCCCCATAATTATCTTACATTTTTTAGCGATTCAATTTTTCACACTCTTACAGTTTCATTTATCATAAATTCTGCAGGTTGCTATCATTGAACAGTGTAAAAATAAATTTTTGCTTTTCTTTTTTCCGATATGGAAATAGAGAGTCCTTTCTTTAATTCCTTCCCTTTAAGAATGACAGATTCCTTCGTATCTTCATCGGTAATGGTATATTCTTTCTCTTCCTGAATATTGCCTAAACAGAATGTTGCTTGTTCAAAAGGAGAATCTTCCCGACGGAATACCTGAATGATGCCATCCCCTTCTTCCGGTCTGTCAAACTGAACTGCAGACCACATATCCGTTCTGTCAGACGGTTCAGTAAGATAATAAATATCTCCTGAAAAATAAGGACGAACCTTCAGATACTCTTCAGAATATTTCTTCAACCACTTCATTTTTTTCGGATCGTCACCAAAGGAATCCCGTTCAGAAAAACTATAATTGGTAGTCATTGCATTGGTATAAGCACTTCTCATACGATATTCATCATATTCGCGTCCGCATGATGTACCTGAATAAGGAACCCAGGTATTAAAGGTCATATGATGAATCTGAGAACCTTTGGGATTGTAGTTTGCAGAACACTGATAATCACTTCTCCAAAGAGGAACACTGCGACGAATGGTTTCCATATCAATTCGTCTGCCACCTGAAGCGCAATTATCAATCAAAAGATGAGGAAATTCCTTTAACAATTCATCCCACAAAC
>JAZQHN010000307.1:0-2614 GCA_045540615.1 Clostridia bacterium | reverse complement strand
TAATATTATCTTTTCTCTTATCATCTTTCCTTTCCATTGTAGTTCTATCAGTAAAAATGGGCTGATGTATTCCGGTTGATCTACAAGCCTTTTGTGCAATTTCGTCTACTACTCGCTTGTATTCTTTTTGTTGAATTCACGTTCCGATTCCACATTACGGTAGAACATCATCTGATCACGTTCAATAACAATTTTACCCATATCACAGGCAACTTCCAAACGATTGGTTCCGGGATATTCACCGGTAGAGGTAATATAAGTGCCGGTTACGCCGTTGTCATATTCAAAATAAGCGGTAACATCATCTTCCGTTTCAATATCGTAATACTTTCCGAAGGAAACAAAGGACATGATTTTAGAGGGCATTCCAAACATCCATTGCCACAAATCCAATTGATGGGGATTCTGGTTAATCAGGGTTCCGCCACCTTCCGTTGCCCACATAGAACGCCATGCAGAGCTGTTATGATACGCTTGAGGACGGTACCAAGTGGTGACAGTCCACTGAATTCTCTTAACAGCTCCCAGCTCACCGCTTTGTATCATAGAACGAAGCTTTTGATACATGGGGTTGGTTCTTTGGTTATACATAATTCCAAAAACACCCTTGGATTTTTTAGCCGCTTCATTCATTTCCAATACCTGCTTGGTATAGACGCCTGCAGGCTTTTCGCAGACCACATTCAAATCCATTCCCAATGCTTCGATCGCAAGAGCAGGGTGGTCATAATGAGGAACTGCAATGACAATGGTATCCACCAATCCGCTTTTCATTAAGTCAGTTGCGTTATCAAAAAAGGGAATTTCAGGATAAGCTTCTGTCATTTCCTTCTTTTTTTCCGGGTCATTATCACAAATTGCAGTCAGTTCCATTTCAGGAACCTTTCCTTCCAGTAATCCTTTCACATGGGAAGCGCCCATGTTACCAAGACCTATCATACCAACTTTCAGACGTTTCATAAAAATCCGTCCTTTCTTTTTTATTCTACCCATAGTATACCGCAAATATCATCACTTTTCAATCCCAAATATTGATAAAAAGTTTGACAATATTGATATTTTGAGGTATAAT
The DNA here is from genome assembly GCA_045540615.1 of Clostridia bacterium. Classification (GTDB taxonomy): domain Bacteria; phylum Bacillota; class Clostridia; order HGM11514; family HGM11514; genus SIG438. The sequence continues at coordinate 1,542 of JAZQHN010000307.1, read as the reverse complement.
CATACTAAGGAGGGAAAATATGAATCATTTATATTATGCTTACGGATTGTCAAAACCACTGGATCGGGTTACATTGAAAATGCATACCCATGACACATTTGAAGTGTTTTGGTTTTTAAACGGAGATATTGATTATATTATTGAGGGACAGGTATTTCCTCTCAAACCCTTTGAAATCATTATGATTCCACCTCATGTCATGCACAGAGCAGTGCAAAAATCCCCTTCCCGTTATGAACGGCTGATTATCAATATCGGAACAGAGTTTTTTGAGCAGTTTGATTGTCCTGAATATCAGAAAGTCATGTACCGTTTTAATCCTAAAATTGATGCTGATTTGGTCTTTTCTTCAGGACTTTCCGGGGTTTTGGAGCGATTACGGTCATATACGAAAAATTTTTCTCAGAATACGGATGCTTTATACACTTCCGCTACCTTAGAAATTCTTCACCTTCTCAGCGGAATCGACAACGAAAATGAGGTTACGGAAGAAAACACCATTCAGACCGTAATTCGTCACTTGAATGAACATATGCCCCAAAAGCCTTGTTTGGATGCGTTGGCAGAACAGGTGTATTTGTCCAAAGAGCATCTATGCCGTATTTTTAAAAAAGCTACGGGATATACCATTATTTCTTATCTCAATCATATCAGAATCAATCGTGCATTGGAGTTTCATAAACAGGGAATGACATTGAGCGAGGCTTGTATTCAAGTGGGGTTTGGCAGCTATAATCATTTTTATAAAGCATATTATAAGGAATACGGTTGTTCTCCTCGTAAAAAAGCATAAAAGAGGATTGCGGTATGATTTTTCCGCAACCCTCTTTTTATTTTTCTGTTTCTTTGTGGCAGTCCGGACAAGGGAGGTACCCTCTGTTTTCCGCAGTTTTTACATTGTAAGCAATGAAATGATTGCGGTCAAATTCCTCGCAATCGTAGGTATGATAATAAATTCTCCCCGGCACAATCAATGCAATATGACGGTCGGTAAAATCTGCCTTTTTTGCTGCACCGTACTGATTCCAGAGAATCATCCCCAGTACAACAAGCATAGCTCCCAAAACATACAGTGTATTTTTTACTTTTCTGATGATTTCATCCATTTCTGTTTCTCTCCCTTTTGATACAGACAAAAAATAATGAGTCTAACCATATCTGATTACACTCATTATATCATAAATTTCTTTAAAAAACAAGACTCTTTTTATACAATAATTTCGTCCATGTTATTGACGATATACCAAACGCCTTGCATGGTAAGAAAATGGTCATAGTGTTGCTCGATTTCCGATTCGTAATGACCGAATTCCTTTCTCATGACATCAAAAGCATCGTAGGCTTCTTTCCCTTTTCCTTCTGCTTTCAAGGCATAAATTTCACCGATATGTTTTAAGTAAAGACTGAAATAATGCAACAGCTTTTTGCTTTGTGCATGAATCCGATAGGGAGAATCCCCTAATGTTTCGCATATAGCCAATCCTTTTTCGCAAAGGTTACTTCCTCGTCTGAATTTTTCTGCCAGGGGAGGATTGTAATAAG
>JAZQHN010000306.1:0-2910 GCA_045540615.1 Clostridia bacterium | reverse complement strand
TTTTTCAAACTTTTTTCCATTTACCTCTTGTATATTATATCATATTTTAGTATAATAATAAATAGAAATTTTAAAAAAATTTTTGGAGGTCATAAAAAATGGCAAAAGAAAAAGTAATTTTAGCGTACTCCGGTGGTCTGGATACTTCCATTATTATTCCGTGGCTGCAGGAAAATTTTGATTATGAAGTAATTGCAGTTGCTGCTGACGTAGGTCAGGGTAAAGAACTGGAACCGCTTCACGAAAAAGCACTAAAAACCGGTGCGAGCAAAATTTACATAGAAGATCTGAAAGAAGAATTCGTTACAGACTTTATTTATCCTACTGTACAGGCTCAAGCTGTATATGAAGGAAAATATCTGTTGGGAACCTCTTTTGCACGTCCCCTGATTGCAAAACGTTTGGTTGAAATTGCCCGTCAGGAAGGTGCAACTGCTATTTGTCATGGTTGTACAGGAAAAGGAAATGATCAGGTTCGTTTTGAACTGACCATCAAAGCATTGGCTCCTGACCTCAAAATCATTGCTCCCTGGAGAATGTGGGATATTTCTTCCCGTGAAGAAGAAATCGATTATGCTTTGGAACGCGGAATTGATGTTCCTGTTACCAAAGAAGATAACTACAGCATGGATAAAAACCTGTGGCACTTAAGCCATGAAGGTATGGATTTAGAAGACCCCTGGAATGAACCTCAGGCAAAAATTTTGCAAATGATGGTAACTCCTGAACAAGCTCCTGATACTCCTACCTATATCGAAATTGAATTTGAAAAGGGAATTCCAACCAAAATTAACGGAAAAGAATATGCTCCTGTTGCTATGATTGAAGAATTGAATCGTTTGGGCGGTGAAAACGGCATTGGTATTGCAGATTTGGTTGAAAACCGTTTGGTTGGTATGAAATCCCGTGGTGTTTATGAAACACCCGGCGGAACCATTTTGTATGCAGCTCATCGTGAACTGGAATATTTGTGCTTGGATCGTCGTACTATGCACTACAAAGAACAGGTTGCAAGCCAAATGGCTGAACTGATCTACGATGGTTTGTGGTACACTCCCCTTCGTGAAGCTTTGGCAGCATTTGTTACCTCTACCCAGCAAACCGTAACCGGTACCGTTCGTTTGAAGCTATATAAAGGAAACTGCATTGTTGCAGGAAGTAAATCCCCCTACTCTCTGTACAGCGAAGAATTTGCTACCTTTGACAGTGATGAAGTATATAACCACAAGGATGCAGAAGGCTTTATCAATCTGTTTGGTCTGCCCCTCAAGGTTCGTGCTATGCTGTTGAATGACAAAGAGGAGAAATAATTCATGGATAAGAAAAAGCTATGGGGCGGTCGTTTTTCCAAACAAACGGACGTGCTTGTAGATGATTTTAATTCTTCCATTCATTTTGATTATAAAATGTATCGTCAAGATATCAAGGGAAGCATTGCACATGCAAAAATGCTTGGAAAATGTGGAATTATTCCTTCCGAGGATGCTGCATTGATTGTCAAAACATTGGAAGAAATTCTAACCGATATCAAACAGGGTAAGGTTTCTTTCTCTGTAGAAGCAGAAGATATTCATATGAATATAGAAACCATTTTGATTGAACGAATCGGAGAGGTTGGAAAACGCCTTCATACCGGAAGAAGCCGTAATGACCAGGTGGCGTTAGATATCAGAATGTATCTGATGGATGAAACAGACGAACTGTTGACTCTGCTAAACGATCTGATGAAGGTGCTGTATCGTTTGGCAAAAGAAAATCAAGATACCATTATGCCCGGATATACTCATTTGCAAAAGGCACAGCCCATCAACTTTGCTCATCACATGCTGGCTTATTTTGAAATGTTCCGTCGTGACTGTGAGAGACTTTTAGACTGCAAAAAACGCACCAATCGGATGCCTTTGGGTTCCGGTGCGTTGGCAGGCACCACCTATCCTCTTGACAGAGAATTTGTGGCAAAAGAGCTTGGATTTGATGAAATTACAAGAAATAGCTTAGACGGTGTTTCTGATCGTGATTTCGCATTGGAACTTGCATTTTGCTTGTCTGTCATTATGGTTCATATCAGCCGTTTTTCCGAAGAAATCATTCTATGGAATACAGGTGAATTTTCCTTTGTGGAAATGGATGATGCTTACAGTACAGGAAGCTCTATTATGCCCCAAAAGAAAAATCCCGATGTTGCTGAGCTTGCAAGAGGAAAATCAGGACGGGTATTTGGTGATTTAATGGGTCTGCTTACTGTAATGAAAGGCTTACCTCTTGCTTATAATAAGGATATGCAGGAAGATAAGGAACAAATTTTTGATGCCGTTGACACAGTGAAAATGTGTTTGCAGGTATTTACCAAAATGATTGATACAATGAAAATCCAAAAGGAAGAAATGCTTTCCAAAGCAAGACTTGGATTTACCAATGCAACCGATGCGGCTGATTATTTGGTAAAGAAAGGGGTTCCCTTCCGTGATGCTCATGGGATTATCGGTCGAATGGTTGCTTATGCCATTGAACATCAAAAAGCACTGGACGATTTTTCAATGGAAGAATTTAAAACCTTCTCTGACTTAATTGAAGAAGATATTTATCATGCAATCAGTGTCCAGACCTGTGTAGAAGAACGCGGGATTGCAGGTGCACCCGGTGCAGTAGCAGATGCATTGGCAGAAGCAAAACAATTTTTAAACCTCTAATTTGAAAAAAATGGTATAATTCTATCACTCTTTGTTCATTTTAATAACGAAGAGTGATTTTATTTTAGGAGGTTTTATTGATGAATTTAAAAGGCAGCAGAACAGAAGCGAATTTAATGGCAGCATTTGCCGGAGAATCTCAGGCAAGGAACAAATATACCTATTATGCCGCAAAAGCAAAAGAGGACGGTTATGAACAAATAGGAGCAATTTTTACCGA
>JAZQHN010000305.1:0-5501 GCA_045540615.1 Clostridia bacterium | reverse complement strand
GTGTTTCCGTTTTCATCCTGTGCTACCAGGTAAGGAGCCAGAACATAGGATGCGCCCTGTTCTAATCCTGCACCGAATACTTTGATTCCGTATCTGCCGTTCCAGTTATTGTTGAGATATTCAGCAAAGATACCGGAATTTTCCATCTTTTCAAATTCACCGCCTACTTCACCGAATTTTGCAATTCCGTCGGTGAAGGTGTAGCCATAACCGGTATTTACGGTAAAGTATGCAACCTGAGCACCTGTTTCGTAATCAGCATCAAATACATAGGTGGGAACAACAGAAACAGTAGGAGCTACTGCTTCCTTTTCCTTAAAGACGACTTCCAAAGTCTGATCGGTAATCACATTTTTGAATGTCACAGTATCCGTTGCAACCGGGGCATCGTTTACTAAAATCTTATCAATCACATAACCTTCTTTTGCTTCAATTGCAAAATTCTTTGCAGTTGCATTGTTGTAATCAACAACGATTTCTTCTCCGTTTGCAACCGGAGCTCCGTCACAAGTTACAGTACCCATGGTGCTGTCGTAAGAAACAGCGATGTTCTTCTGAGTGGTTTTGTTGATGAGCAAATCATCATATCCTACCCAAACGATGGTAGCATCAGCATAAATACATCTGAACTGGAATTCACTGTAAGGAACGGTATAGCTTGTTCCGGGAACTACTTCCGGCAATTTGTAATCAACGGAATAAACCAGGTTTTCCCCTGTCTTATCATAGATTTCCAAGGTTGCAGTCATGTTGTCAAAATTATAGGTATGACGTGTGGTGTACCAAGTTGTAGCGCTCAATTCAATGGGTTCAGCCAAATCAACCAGTTTCTGTTCCGATCCGTTCCAACGGAAGAAGAACTGAGGAGTCACTAAAATTTTACTCATATTCCCATGGAATCTTGCTGCCAACTGAAATCCCATCAGAGGATTTTTATTTTGGTTGTACAAGGAATCGCTAAAGCTCAAGTAAGTACCGATATTGGACTTTCTTGCATCTGCAGAAATACCGCAGAAATTCACTTTGTGCTCAATGGTATATTCTCCGCTTGAACCCAGAGGAACATGCTTAATATGGTTCCAATCGCTTTTTGCATCTACCTTGTAGTATACATTACCATTGGTTTCTGTTGCACGGAAACCACTATCTTCTGCCAAATCATCAAAGGTCTGTTTTCCCAGCAAAGGCAAGAAAGAAGAACCCTTAATTTTTACTTCAAAGGAAGCAGGGGCTTTCAACTGAGTAAAGCTTATTGTGGTTTTACTGTTGATTGCTTTTCCGTCAACCAAAATTTCTGCAACTTCACAGGAAGCATCTTTAGGAGTTACGGTAATTTCTGCAGTTTCAGAGCTGTTATAAGGAATTGCAATTGCTTCTCCGTTTACTGCTTTTTTACCATTATAAGTAACATCTACCAAAGTATCATTAAAGACACCGGTAACAGGAACCTTAGTCTGTTTTACGATGTTTAAGTTTTTGATTCCGACAAATCCGTCAGTACAAGTTGTTTTACCAACACGAATACAGTCATACTGGAATTTGGAATCATACTTAATTGCATTGCCGTTTACATCATCAAGCATTTCATGTTCATAGCTTGCAATCAATTTGGAACCCTGATAGATTTCCAAAGTAGCAACCTTATTGATGGTATCGATGGTATGGTTCAACGTATACCATACGGTTCTGTTTAAGGAAAATGCTGAACCACCGGTCAGTGTAGGAGCGATGTCGAGCTCTTGGGTCGAACTCTTATGTCTGTAATGGAAGGTAACAGTTGCTGCTCCGCTCTTTTTCTGGTCAATGATGAATCCCATGTAGTTTGCTCCGCCTCCGTCATAGAGGAAGAAGGTTTGTGCCTGATATCTGTCTGCACCGCCAAGAGGAGCAAATTTCATATCGTAGGAAACGGTGTATTTTCCACCATAACCCAAATCGGTAATCTTTCTGCAGTAAAGGTCTTTGTTGTTCGTGGCATTGAACATCCCTACCCAAAAAGTACCGGATGCATCTTTGGCATAAAAACCAAGCTGATTGTAAGCTGCGGCAGTTCCGTTTTCATCAATGAAATCAGTTTGATCATTCGCATTTTCATAAACAACAGTATCTACCGGAAGCTCGTCTACATTCCCGTACTTCAGGCTTGTTGTTTCGTAGTAAGCCGGGTCTTTATAATCCCCGTATTCTGCCAAGACTGTGATGCAACTGAAGGCTAAGGTCAGAGCCAACAGCAAAGCTAATGTTTTTTTCATAAAAAATTCCTCCTTAAAATTTTTAGGTTATTTTTATTATACCATACATTTTTTTAAAAAGCCATTTCCATTTCGGAGTATTTTTACGAAAAAAGGTTCGTTTTGGAAATGTTTTTTAAAATTTTTTATATCTTTTCCAAAAGGGAAGAAAAACAGCAAAAAATGTCCCTTTTGGATATTGTCTTTTTGGTTTTTATGTGATACAATGGCAATATCATAATAAATAAAGAAAGGATGTTAGTAATGAAAATAACATTAATTGGCGAACTCCAAACGATTATGAGTAATTTTGAAAGCAAGCATTGTAAATTTGCCTGGCCTACAGTGGCAAGATTAAAAAACGGCAGAATTGCAGTTGCGGCTTCCGGCTATCGGAGACGGCACGTTTGTCCTTTCGGGAAAACCGTTCTCAGCATTTCTGAAAACGAAGGAGAAACCTACACCGTACCCGCACCTGTGATTGACACAGTGTTAGACGACCGTGACGGCGGACTTTGTCCGTTCGGTGAAAGTGGGTTGATTGTGACCTCGTTTAACATTTCTAATGAAAGAATGAGAGAATACACCAAGACCTACACCGATAACGACTGGGAAGATTGGGACACCCAGGCAAAGGAAATCGGTGCTTATGCCATGGCATATATGGACACTATTACTCCCGAAGAGGAAGAAGCGGCTTTGGGTGTGACCTACAAAGTCAGCTATGACAACGGGGTTACCTTCGGACCCTTAATGAAGAGTCCCGTTTCCTCCCCTCACGGTCCCATTGAGCTCCAGAACGGAGAAATTTTGTGGGTGGGTTCTGTGAATAACAACTGTCACGATTTAGAAGCACACGTGATGAATTTAGAAGACGGCACCACTACAAAGGTGGGAGAATTTGAATATGTGGATTTGGGAGCATCCACCGAAAACTGCGAACCTTATACCGCACAATTGCCTGACGGCACTTTGATTACCCATATTCGCGTTCAGCCTGAATTTACCATGCTCCAATCCATTTCCAAAGACAACGGCAGAACCTGGACCAAGCCGGAACGTCTTTTCCCTGACAAGGAAGGTGCACCCGGACATATTTTAGTTCATTCCAGCGGTGCTCTCATCGGCACATACAGTCACCGCACAAATCCAAGAGCAATCCGCGTAATGATAAGCTTTGACAACGGTGAAACCTGGGATTACGGTCATGATATTTACACCATTCATGACCAGGTTGTCGATTTAGGATATCCTTCTACGGTAGAATTGAAGGACGGCACCTTAGCAACCGTATTCTACTCCCAATATGATGATATGACTCCTTCTGTTATCCTACAACAGAAATGGACCTTTGAAAAATAAAGACATAGGAAAAGCAGGAGCATTCAGCTCCTGCTTTTTTCTTACATAATACGTCCTTTATTCTCAATAAAATATCGCAGATACTTTCCTAAAAATCGGATTGCATCCTCCATTACGTCACCAAATTGAATCAAGTTCAGTTCAAAATTATAAACTCCGCTGTAGCCAACATCATCCAATGCATCAAACACCTCGCCCCACTCAACCGTACCTCTTGCAGGGCGAATAGGAGGCAAATGCTGATCGTAGCTCCCATTGTTATCGTGAAGGTGAAGAAGGGTGATTTCCTTTCCCAAAAGACGAATCAAATCCTGTGCTTTTTGGGCACCAAAGGGAACCGCTTCATTGGTATGACCCGTATCCAAGCAAACGGTTTTTTGCTTTGTTTCCACCATTTCATACATCTTCTGAAAAACGGGAGCATCGGCAAAACAGCCTTTCATTTCCTCTCCGTTCACTACCGTCCTCCCCGATGTTTCAATGGCAATTTTTACATTGTTTTGTTCTGCAAATGGTGCCAAATCTCTGTACATTTCCGTATTTTTCGAAATCATAAACTCCAAATCCTGATAATGTTCGGGAAATCTTCCGCTTGTAATGGAATGAATCACGCAGGCAGGCGCACCCAAAAGAGCAGTTGCTTTCAAGTCATGTTCGCTGACCCAACGGACGAATTTATTGTGTTCCTCATCAGTGCTATAGGTCCCGCATCTTCCGTGAGTCTGAGAAATTTCCAGTTCATAATGGTTCGCCAATGTTTTTATCTTATGAAAATAGGTGCAAAATTCATCCTCGGAGCCTTGGTAAATCTGCAAAGGTTCATTGTCAAGTCCATATTGCTCCAATCCAACATCCACCGCATCAAACCCGCTTTTTTTAATCAACTCAAAGCTTTTATCATATCCGTAACGCCCGGCAAGTCCCATAAGAGAAATTCCTAATTTCATCAAATTCACCTCTATTTTTCCTGATAAAACTGTTCTGCATAACGGACGGATGCCATAGCATCTGCGCCATAAAAATCAGCACCGATCATATCAGCATAATCCTGGGTCAGCACTGCGCCTCCCACTAAAATTTTCACATCAGAAACTTGTTCTTTCAATAAATGAATGGTTTTTTCCATGGAAGGCACGGTAGTGGTCATCAATGCACTCAATCCCACCAGACGGCATCCTGTTTTTTTCACAGTTTCCAGCACTTTTTCCGCGGCAACATCACGGCCCAAATCAATGACAGAAAAACCGAAGCTTTCCAAAAGCACCTTCACAATATTTTTGCCAATATCGTGAATATCTCCCTGAACGGTTGCTAAAATTACCTGTCTGCTTTGGTCACCTTCCTGCTTGGGCATGGATTCTTTTATCACCTCAAAGGCTGCACTTGCCGCTTCTGCACTCATCAGAAGTTGGGGTAAAAATGCACGCTTTTGTTCAAAATCCTCACCGATTTTATTCAATGCAGGAATAATCTGCTCATTAATAATCGAAAGGGGCTGTTTGGTTTGCAGCAATTCCTTTGCTTGCTCTCTTGCTTGTTTAGATAGTCCCTTTAACACAGAGCCTTCCAAATTGTTCGCATTTTCTTCCTTTATTTCCTCCTTTGTACGGGAAGCAATATAATCTCTGCAACCCGCATCCAATTCACGAAGGGCACGAAACGCATAGTAAGCACCCATCATCCCTTCGGAGAAAGGATTCATAATGGCACAGCTTAAGCCATATTCCAATGCCATGGTAAAAAATGCGGTATTTACCGTTTCACGCTCCGGCAAGCCAAAGGAAATATTTGACACACCAAGGCTTGTGGCAAGCCCCAGCTCTTCTCTGATTAGTTTCACCGTTTCTAAGGTCACCTTTGCCCCGTCAGGATTGGAGGAAATAGTCAGAGCCAGAGGGTCTACAATAA